>JAAYVF010000014.1 GCA_012517325.1 Myxococcales bacterium
AGGTGAAATCGCGGCTGCTAAGCCGCTCTTACACCAGTCAAGTCGCCGACGCGCAATTGTTATATTTACGCAAATCCACCGGCCCCAAGCTAAGCCGCTCCTACACCAGTCAAGTCGCTGGCGCTCCCGGTGTGGATTCCGGCTGGCGCACGGAATGACGACATAGTGCTTTTATTATCAGCTACCTTAAATCCCCTCTCCCCCGCGAAACGCGTGGGAGAGGGGTGGCGAAGCCGGGGTGAGGGATTTTTTTTTCGGCGCTCCCGGTGTGGATTCCGGCTGGCGCACGAAAAGACGGCGAGCGGTTTTTTCAGGGTCGGGCTTTGAGATGCCTCAACCCCCTTCGCCGACCGGCAGCGACGCGCGGCCGCGGGTCGCCAGCACCCGTTCGGCGGGTGGCGCGTCGCCCAGCAGGCGCACCCACTGGACGTTCAGGCTTACCGCGCCGAAGGATTCCTCCACCCGGCCGGTCAGCAGGTACGGGCGCGTGCGCGTCAGCAGGTGGCAGAACTTCGCGTAGGCTTTCGGGAAGAAAGTGGTTTCGTAAAGGGCGGTGGTGTCCTCGAACGAGACGAATTCCATCGGCTCGCCCTTTTTCGTGGCGACCGTCTTGCCGGTGACCAGCCAGCCGACGACCGTGACGGTCCGGCCGACGTGGCGCGACAGTTCGGCCGCGGGCACGTGCTTGAGGTGCGACAGTTCGGTCCGGTAGAGGTCGAGCGGATGGCGGCTGGCCAGAAAGCCGAGGGTTTCCACTTCCTGGCGCAACACATCGACTTCGTCGTAGGGCGGCGGGGTCGGCAGCGGCCCGGCCGGTTTTTCGGCGAAGAGCGACAGATTCGCCTGGCGGCGCGCCGGGGCCTCGCGGCCGTGGGCGTACCGCGCCAGCTCCCACATCAGCCGCGGGCGTTTTTCGAGCGTGTGCAGGCCGTCGAAGCAGCCGCCGCGAATCAGGATGCGCACCGCGGCGGGATCGAGCGGGCAGCGCGTCACGAAAGCGGCGAAATCCGCGAACGGCCCGCCCCGCCGGCGCTCGGCGAGGATCCGTTCCAGCGCCTTTGCCGGCAGTTCCCGCAGTTGCATCAGGCCGGCGCGGACCCAATCGCCCTGGCCGATCCACTCGCGCTCGCTTTCGTTGATGTCCGGGCCCAGCACCCTCAAGCCCAGGCGCCGGGCCTCGGAAACGTAGGCGAACGTGCCGTAGTACCCGCCCTGGTTGCTGATCACCGCGGCGATGAACGCCGCCGGGTAATGGGCCTTGAGGTGGGCGCTTTTGAACGACACCAGCGCGTACGAGGCCGAATGCGGCTTGCAGAAGCTGTACCCGGCGAAACTTTCGATCATCCGCCAGATTTTTTCGACCACCGCCGGGTCTTCGCCGCGCGCCAGCGCCCCCGCGAAGAAATCGCGCCGGTAATCCTCGAACTTCTTGCCGCTGCGCTTTTTCGACATCACCTTGCGCAGGCCGTCGGCCTTGGCCGCGTCGAAACCGGCGATGGTCATGCCGGCCTTCGCCACGTCTTCCTGGTAAACCATGATGCCGAAGGTTTCCGCCAGTTGGGCCTCGAGCGCCGGGTGCAGCGGCTCCCATCGGCCGCCGCGCAACCGCCGGACGTATTCGTCGATGTACTCGTTGGCGGCCGGGCGGATGATCGAGCTGTGCACGACCAGCCGCTCGTATTCGCCGGTGCCGCACTTGATCTGCAACTGCCGCATCGCCGGCGATTCGACGTAAAACACGCCGACCGAATCGCCCCGCGCCAGCAGATCCTTCGTCGCCGGATCGTCGAGCGGATTGAACGAGGCGTACGACAGGTGCACGTTCTCGCGCCGGGCGATCGACGCCAGCGCGTCGCGGATCACCGCCAGGCTGCGGTTGCCCAGGATGTCCATCTTGACCAGGCCCGCGTCCTCCGCCTGGTCCTTTTCCCATTGAATGATCGGCACGCCCTTGGGCGCGTCCTGCACCGGAACCACGCTATCGACCCCGCCCGGCACGATCACCACGCCACCCGGATGCACCGACAGATAGCGGGGATGCCCCTCCAACAGCGCAGCCAGGCCCAGGATTTCCGGCCATGGATCCTCCAGGCGCAGATCCTTGAACAGCGGGTGCTCACGGACGACCCGCGCGGCGTCGCGCGGTAGCCAGTAGCCGCTCATCCGGCCGGTGACGCGCCCGATCTCCTCGTCCGGCAGGCCGTACACCTTGGCGATCTCGCGCACCGCCGCCGCGCTGCGAAAGCCGATCTGGCTGGCCACCATCGCCACCCGGCCGACGCCGAAATGCTCCAGCACCCAGTGGATCACCTCGTCACGCTCGTCCCAGGCGAAATCGATGTCGATATCCGGCGGATCCTCGCGGCCCGGGTTGAGAAAGCGGTCGAAAAACAGATCGTGGCGCAGCGGATCGACGTGCGTGATGCCCAGCAGGTACGAGACGATGCTGGCGGCGGCGCTGCCCCGGCCGCAGGTCAGCGTGGCGCGACGGGCGATTTGCTCGGCGAGCAGAAACACCTCGGCGAAACCCTTGGGCTCGATGATCGCCATTTCGTAGTCGAGGCGGCGCCGGATCTCGTCGGTCAGCCGGCCGTAACGCCACGGCACGCGCGCCAGGCAGCGGGCGCGCAGCAACTCGGCCGCCTCGCCCGGTCGCCGCGCCCGGCCGGGAAAGATCGTCGCGCCCAGACCCGGATCGTGGCAGGCCCGCGCCGCCAGTCGCTCCGCCGCCTCCAAGGCTTCGGGGCAGAAGGCCAGCTTTTCGGCCGCCTCGCGCGACGACGGCAACAGGGCCTCCAACCCCGGGACCTCGTTCTCCGGCACGCGCGCCAGCGTGGTGTTGTTCGCGATCGCCCGCAGCAGCCGCATCACCCGGGGCTGCTCCGGATGCAGATACAACTGCGGCCAGGCGGCGACCGCCGGCACGCCGAGTTTTTTCGCCCGCTGGTAAAACGAAAATCCCGCCGGGCCGATCGCCGCGTAGGTTTCGGGCCGGTCGCGCAGGGCTTCCAGGAGCGCCGCCTCGTCGAGCAGCAACGCCACATCCGGCGGCAGCGCGCGCAAGGTGGAAACCAGATCGAACGCGGGATCGCGATGCAGGGCCGTGATCGCGCGGCACAACGCTTGATAGCCGGCGACCGACAGCGCGATCGCCGCGGCGCGCCGGCCGCCGTGGCGCAGTTCCGCGCCGATCACCAGCTCGATGCCCAGTTCCCGCGCCTCCTGCAGCGTCCAGATCAGGCCGTAAAAGCCGTTGACGTCCAGGATGCCGAGCCGGCGGTAACCGGCGGCCTTGGCGGCGGCCAGCAGCGCCTCGGGCGGCGCTACGCCGGTCAGCAGCGAAAAGCTGGATCGCGCCCACAGCGGGCAGAAAGCGAGGGACATGCGCCGCCCCTCCTCGTGGCGTCGGGGAAAATTTTCAGTCCGGCAGCGGGATTTCGTACCGTTCGAGCGTCCGGGCCAGTTCGACCCGGCCGCATACCTCGCGCGCCTCCGCCTCGAGCCGCGGCAGATCCTCGTTGCGGTAGCGCGGGCTGACGTGGACCAGCAGCGCCCTTTGGCAGCCGCTTCGGTCGACGATCTCCGCCGCCTGCCGGGCCGTCAGATGCTGCTTGGCCTCCGCCTCGGCCGCGTGTTCCTCGGTGAACATGCCCTCGATCAGCGCCAGGTCGGCGTCGCGCAGCAGTTCGACCGCGCCATCGCACGGCGCGGTGTCAGTGACGTATGCGAATTTACGGCCCCGGCGCGGCGGGCCCAACACGTCCTCGGGACAGATTTCGCGCCCGTCCAGCACGATGCCGTTGCCCCGCTGCAATTGCCCCCACAGCGGCCCCTCGGGAACGCCGAGGGCGCGCGCCTTGTCGATGTCGAACCGGCCCGGCCGCACGTTTTCGGTGTAGGAAAAACCGAGCGTCGGCGTGGTGTGGGCCAGCGGCAGATAGCGCAGCACGAAGCCCTCGCCGGGGATTTCCCCGCCCGTCGGTTCGAGGTCGCGGTAGCGCAATTCGTAATTGAGATAAAAGCGCAGCAGCCGGCGCGTCCCTTGAACGTAGCGCGTCACGTCGGGCAGGCCGAGAATTTCCACATCGTGGGCCGGTTCCGCCTGCGCCATCAGCATCAGCATTCCCGGAATGCCGGTCAGGTGGTCGGCATGGATGTGCGACAAGGCCAGGCGCACGAACCGGCCGATGCCGAAGCCGCTTTTTTTCAGCGGCACCTGCGTGCCCTCGCCGCAATCGAACAGGGTGGCGTCACCGTTGTGCAGGAGCACCGCGCTGGTCAGCCAGCGCCCCGGCATCGGCATCATGCCCCCCAAACCGAGAACCAGAACCTCCACGCCGGCCTCCATGGGATTTCGCTCTCTTCTCAACGATCCGGGTGCCCGTGTCAAGGGAAGAGGTTTTGAAGCTTTCACCTCCAATTGGGGGGATTGGTCACCGAAAGACAGCCACGATGGATCATTTTGGGCGGATACGGGAAACGCTCCCGGTCAGGCAAAAACTTCTTCCCCCCAAGCCGAATCAAGTCACGATAAAAATACCCGAATTCAGGCCTTGGTTTGCGCGCGGTCCTTGGGTAGAATCACCACGCCGGAAGACGGCGAAGAGCGGTGGTGTACGCGCGCCGGCTCCGGCGCGGGTTGAACGAAACCGCTTATTCCGGGGTCTGTCTATCCGGGTTACAGAAGGGGACACTGTGCCGGTTTACAGTTACACAGCGCTCAACAGCAAAGGCAAAAGCGTCAAGGGGATTCTCGACGCCGAGAACGCCAAGGCGGCCAAGGCGAAGCTTCGTCAGGATTCGCTTTTTCCTACCGATATCCGCGAGGTATCGGAGGAAAAGGCGATGCGCGGCAAGGGCTTGTCGATGGAAATCGACTTCAAGGCGATGCGCGGCAAGGTCAAGCTGCAAGACCTGGCGATGGCGGTGCGGCAGCTCGCCACCCTGACCGGCGCCGGCATTCCGCTGGTGTCGGCGCTCGGCGCCCTGAGCAATCAGGTTGAAGACGTGGTGCTGAAAAAGGCGCTCAGCCAGGTGCGGGAAAAGGTCAACGAAGGTTCCGGTTTCGCCAACGCGCTCAAGGACTTCCCGAAAATCTTCTCGCCGTTGTTCATCAACATGGTCAACGCCGGCGAAAATTCCGGCACGCTCGACCTCGTGCTGGGGCGGCTGGCCGACTTCACCGAATCCCAGGTCGAGATGCGCAACCGCATCCGCTCGGCGATGGTCTACCCCATCATGATGGCGATCATCGGTTCGGGCATCGTGGCCTACCTGGTCGCGTTCGTCATTCCGAAAATCAGTTTGATCTTCGAAGGCATGCACAAGGCGCTGCCGGCGGTGACCCTGGCCCTGCTGGGCTTCAGCCACTTCCTCGGCAGCTACTGGTACCTGATCCTGATCTTCCTGGGCGGGGTGACCTACCTCTTTCGACGCTGGAAAGCGACCGAGAAGGGCCATTTGCGCTTCGACCAGTTCATGCTGAAGGTGCCGATTTTCGGCGTCCTGGTGCTGAAAATCGCCGTCAGCCGCTTCACGCGCACCCTGGCCACGCTGCTGAAATCCGGCGTGCCGATCATGTCCGCCATGGAAATCGTCAAGAACGTCGTCGCCAACAAGGTGCTCGAGAAGGCGATCGAAACGGCGCGCGAAAACGTGAAGGAAGGCGAGGCGATCGGCAAGCCGCTCGAACGCAGCGGCGTGTTTCCGCCCGTGGTCATCCACATGATCACCGTCGGCGAACAGACGGGCGAGCTGGAAAACATGCTGTTCCGCGTGGCCGACGCCTACGACAGCGAAGTGCAGACGACCATCAACGGGCTGACCTCGATTTTCGAGCCGATCATGCTGCTGGTCATGGCCGGCTTCGTCGGCTTTACGGTCATTGCCATCATGCTGCCCATCATGGATATGACCTCCGGTTTGCATTGAACCGCTTGCCAAAGGAGAGCGAAGGATGAAAAAGAATACTCGGGATCGGGCGAGGCGCGACGTTGGGCGCGCGGTACGCGACAGTCGGGGCTTTACGCTACTCGAGGTCATGGTGGTGATCATCATCATCGGCACCATCGCGGGCCTGGTCGGCGTGAACGTGCTCAACCGGTTGGAGGAAAGCAAGATTCGCGCGGCGAAGATCCAGTTGGAAACCCTGCGCGACGCGCTGGACATGTTCAAGATGGACAACGGCTTCTACCCGGACACCGGCCAGGGCCTCAATGCCCTGGTGGCGCCGCCGGAAGGCGGCCGGACGGCCAACGGCTACCGTCCCGGCGGGTACCTGCGCGACAGCAAGGTGCCGTTCGATCCGTGGGGCCTGCCCTACAACTACATCTGCGACGACGGCTGGACCTTCCAGACCTGGTCGAGCGGCCCCGACGGCCGGCCGGGCACCGAAGACGACATCTTCCCGGGGTCGTAACACGATCATGCGCCAGCGCTCCGCCGGTTTCACGCTCCTGGAAATCATGGTGGTGATCATCATCATCGGCACGGTGATGGCGATCGCCATCCCGAAAATGAACGACCTGTTCGAGGTCAACCTGAAGAGCACGATCCGGAAACTGGCGGGCGCGATCCAATTCTGCTTCAACGAATCGGTCATCAAGCAAACGCCCCTGCGGCTGAACTTCGACCTGGTGACGGGCGAATACTGGCTGTCCTACCTGGCCGTCAACGGGCAGACCGGCGAGTTCGTCGACGCCCCCAACGAAATCATCGAACACGAACAACTGCCCAGCGGCGTCTTCATCAAGGACATGGCCACGCCGCACAGCCCGGAAAAGCGCACCGAAGGCGTCGACTTCATCTCGTTCTACCCGACCGGCTTCGCCGAAAAGGCCGTGTTGCACCTGGCCAGCCGCGACGGCCGCGTCTTCACCCTGGTCGTCAAGTCGATGACCGGCCGCTTGACGGTTTACGACCGTGAAATCGACTTCGTCGATCTCGGCCCGCAGGTGGGCGGCACCTCCTCCGAAGGCGACATGGGGCTATGAACCACCGACACCGCCGGCGGCGCGCGCGCGGCTTCACGCTCCTCGAGGTGATGGTGGCCATGGCCATCCTCGCCACGACCATGGTCGTGCTGCTCGAAAACCACGGCTCGTCGCTGCGCCTCTCGGAACGCAGCCGCAACGTCTCCATCGCCATCAATCTCGCCAAGGACCTGATGACCGACCTGGAAATCAAGGGCTGGCCGGAACTCGGCAGCGAGCAGGGCAATTTCGAGGAAACCTATCCGGGCCTGTACCCGAACTTCCGCTGGGAGCGCGTCGTCGAGGAAAACGCCTTCTGGTCGTACATCCGCGAATGCACCGTCCGCGTTTTCTGGGCCGAGGGGCCGGCCGAGCAGAAGGTCGAGATCCTGCAGTTCATCGCCGCGATGGACGCCGAGGAACAGCAGATCGCCAACGAGGAATCGAGCGGCGGCGACGACGACACGACCGGCAAGAGCGGCGGCACGTCGAGCGGCGGCACCACGGGCGGCACGAGCAGCAAATGAAACGTTACCCCGCCGGTTTTACGCTGCTCGAAGTGATGATCGCCATGCTGATCATCAGCATCATCGTCGGCCTGATCTACGGCGCCTTCTCGGGCACCGCCGATTCCAAGGAAGAGGTGGAGGCGGGCAACGACATCTACCAGCAGGCCCGCTGGGCGCTGGACAAAATGGAAACCGACCTGTCCTCGTCGTTCGTGTCCAAAAACAAAAATTCGCACTCCATCTTCTACTCGGTGACGCACCAGGGCGCGAACGGCCTGGCCGCCGACGAAATGACCTTCACCACCTTCGACCATGTGAAGTACAACCAGCAGGCCCGCGAGAGCGATCAGGCCGAGGTATCCTACTTCATCATGGAAAACCCGGAAACCGGGGTGATGACCCTCTACCGGCGCGAGGATCCGACGCTCGACGACGACCCGCTGACCGGCGGCGAGTTCGACGAGCTGGTCGACAACGTCCAGGCCTTCGACCTGCGTTTTTACGACGGCACCGAGTGGGTCGAGGAGTGGGACACGCGCGATTATTCGCAGGACACGACGACCGCCGAAACCGAGGTGGAAGACCAGGAAGAAGGCATGGTCAACACCCTGCCGATCGCGGTGGAGGTGCGGCTGCTGGTCGCCGGCCCGCGCGACTCCCAGATCGCGTTCATGACCAAGATCCGCATCGTGCTTTCGACGATCGACTTGAACATTTTCGACTCCGAGGGCGGCACGGAAGGGACGAGCAGCGATTCCGGCTCGGGCAAGTCCGATTCCGGCGGCACGACGGGTTCAACCAGTTCGGGGACATCGAGCGACTGATGAAGAACCTTTTACGCCGAATTGGCACCGGCCGCCGCGGCATCGCGATGATCATCGTGCTGATGGTCGTCACGGTGCTGACGGTGCTGATTCTCGATTTGCATCAGTCGGTCCGCATTCATTTCTACATCGCGACCAACCTGGTGGACGGCATCAAGGCCTCCTACCTGGTGCGCAGCGGCGTGCAGGTGGCGGCCGGCGCCCTACTCAACGACATCCAGGACAACAACGTCGATCACTGGCACGAGGACTGGTACGACTTTCTCGGCAAGCTGGGCATGCCCGGCATCCCCATCTCCAACGACGAAACCCTGCTGATGCAGATCAACGACGAGTCGGGCCGCTTCAACCTCAACAACCTGATCGGCCGTACCGGCTCGGCCAACGTCAAGAACGTCGAAATCCTCGCCAACCTGCTCCAGAACGAGGAACTCGATCCGCAGATCGCCAACGCCATCGCCGACTACATCGACGCCGACGAGGAAACCATCGACGGCAACGGCATGGAAAACTCGGTGTACGGCTACGACGCGATGACCGACGCGCCGAAAGCGAAAAACACGCGCTTCGATTCGATCCAGGAAGTGCGACTGGTGGCCGGCGTCACCGACGACGTCTGGGCCAAGATCGAACCCCTGGTGACGATCTACGGCGACCCGAAAATGAACCTCAACACCGTCAGCGTGAAGGTGATGAAGGCGGTGATTAAAACGGTCGATCCCAACGCCGACCCCGCCGTCGCCGACAAGATCGACCAGTGGCGCAAGACCTCGGCCGCCGGCGAAGGCGACAACGCGTTCGCCGCGCTGACCAGCGGCGAAGGCAACTACTTCAAACCGAAGGAAATGCTCAAAATCCTCACCGGCGACCTCGGCATGGAACCCAAGCTCGCCGCCGGCTTCGTCCGCTACTTCGGCGTGACCAGCCACTTCTTCCGCGTCGACACCACGGCTCTGGTGCGCGGCGTCCAGAAAAACGCCGTCGGCATCATCTTCCGCATGAAGAAAAAATCGCGCATCATCTACTACCGCGTCGCCCCGGGCGTCAGTGCCGTCAACATGGAGGGCAACGCCCTCGACAGCTCCGAGACCACCCCGGGCGCCATGCCCGCCATCGGCGCCTCCGCCGGCGTCGGCACGACCACGCAATAAAACGGAGCCCTATTTATACTTTGTACCGACGATAAATTATTCCTTGCCTCTTCCAATAATTCCTGATATTTTCATTATTGCAACTTAGGAAACCTCGTTCATGGGTGAAGCGATGTCTTTTACGCGAAGCGAAGGGCTCTTTTTGATCGAGCATGTTTGAAAGGCGTTTCGCTGTGGATTTCGGCTTGTGCCCGGAATGACGGCGGCAAGGTCATCCTGAGCGTCGAGGTTGTCATCCCGAGCGTTGAGTTTGTCATCCTGAGCGTCAGCGAAGGATCTTTCCTTGTCGTGAGCAGATTCTTCGGCCAAGGGCCTCGGAATGACGATCCTCCGAGGTAAGGCGGCATCGTGGAGGACAAAATGAAAACGATTCTTGTCCTAGCCTTATTGGTCGTTTTTACCCCCATGATTTTTTCCTGCGCAGAAAATGAAAACGCGTCTGACGACAACAACGACGAAACGAATGACGATGATTCGGTAGTGGATGACGATTCAGCAAATGACGATGATGATCAAAGCAATGCCGATCTAGGCGATCATCCGACTTATCCGGAAACAAATCTAGAATTCGTAGGAGTGAATTTTTTCTATAGGGAAAGTCCTGTTTATCCATGGGATGATGGCTTTTACGATGCGAATTTCTATCATTACGCAAAACAAAAATGGCAGTTGAAGTACCAGATAAGTGCCGACAATACGGATTTTATCAAACAGATATGGGGGCCAAGTACGAACGAAGTATTTGCCATCGGCAGCACAAAAGGTTTGTTTATGAGTACTCCTCTAATCCTGTTTTATCATGATGGTGAGTGGGAGGATATCTCTTTATTTTATCCTTCTACAGAAATTGTTGGCGTTGGCGGCACCTCGAGCGACAATGTTTATTTCGTAGCGAATGTGGATAAGAATATTGATCCGGATATTACGGATTTGGATCATTAGATCATTTATCATTATGATGGACAAAACATTGAAAAAATCCTTGTTGGTGAAAGCGGTAAAACACTAAAAGGATTATGGGTTGACGAATCCGGCGAAGTATTCATGGCAGGTAACCAATGGTCACCAAAGTCAGGTGGAAACATATTACTTCTTCATTATTACCAAAATATCTGGAACGAAATAATATTAAATAATGACAACAAATGCATTATAACAAAAATATGGGGATTGCCACAGAATAATATATATATTGGTGGATATAAAAAACAAATAGAAATTGGGACCCTTGCATAATGTACTATAATGGAAATGATATCTACAATTTTAATATTCCAGACATGTCTGAATTGTCGGGTCTGGCAGTTGAGGTGAAAAAAATATTTGCGTCTGAAGACGATGTTTATTTTGCTTTATCAAGCCAAGAAGTACTTATAAAAATATATTTATATAATGAGGGGAATTTTATTGACATTAATTTTCCATTACATTTGGATGATTACACTTATGGCCTCGAGGACATGTGGGTTTCCCCCGGCGGCGATGTCTACGTCGTCGGCCCATACAAGGGCGTCATGCATTACGACGGCGAGACGTGGACAAGGATTCCCGGGCCGTGGTTGTGGAAGATTTACGGCTTCGCCGATCAGGGCACCGCG
>JAAYVF010000015.1 GCA_012517325.1 Myxococcales bacterium
TGCCGACCGTCACGGTGATCGGGTTGGACCGCGCTTCCTTGCCCCGGGCGGTGACGCGGGCCACGAGGGTGAAGCGGCCGGCGCGGCGCGCCAGCAGCGTAAAGACGAATTGGCGATTGACCGACAGTTGCCCGTTGACGAAGTTGACGCTGCTCTGGGTCGAACTGCCGACGATTTCCAACCCGTCGGCCCCCAGCAGCTCCGGTGCACTGCCGGAGCGGCCTTCCGCGCTGACGACCGCCTGAAAGGTGTCGCCCACCGCGACCGCCGTCGGCTGAACGGACAAGCGCAGCGACACCCCCTGCGCGACGGCGGGCACCGCCGCCAGCAGGCAGGCCAAACAGGCCGCCGCGATCAGACTACCAATCCTTGTCCTCATCCTCATCCGACTTTTCCGTCTGCAACCGTTGCTGCAATTGTTGTTGTTCTTCCTTTTGTAATGCGTCCAGGATGGCCGCCGCAACCGCGGGATCGATCTGGTCGGGAGACGGCGTCGCCTCCTGAGCCTCGCCGGCCTCGCCTTGCTGTTCCTCGGCGGATTGCTGTTCTTGTTGTTGTTGCTGCTGCTGGTCCTGCGGCTGGGGGGTCGATTGCTGCTCGCCCTGTTTTTTCTGCTGATCCTGTTTTTGTTGATCCTGCTTGTCCTGATCTTGCTGATCCTGATCCTGCTTGTCCTGATCCTGCTGTTCCTGGTCCTGTTTGTCCTGATCCTGCTTGTCCTGATCCTGCTGATCCTGGTCCTGTTTGTCCTGATCCTGCTTGTTTTGATCCTGCTGTTTCTTGTCCTGATCCTGCTTTTTCTGTTCGTCCTGCTCCTGTTTTTTCTGCTGGGCGTAAAGCAGGTTGTGCTTGGCGTCCTCGTCGTTCGGATTCAGGCGCAGCGATTGGCGCAGGCTTTGAATGGCGCTGCCGTAATCCTGCAGCGCGATTTGCGCGGTGCCGCGATTGTACAGGGCGCGGGAACGCAGGCCCGGGTCGTCGGTGGTCAGCGCGTTGGTATAGGCCTTGAGGGCGTCGGCCGGATTGCCTTTCTTGAACAGCGCGTTGCCCAGGTTGATCTGCACCTCGGGGCGGGACGGATCGAGTTCGGCGGCCTGCTGATAATCAGCCAGCGCCTCGTCGATCTTCCCCGCCGCGAACGCCTGATTGCCGCGGCTGACCAACCCGGGAACGCTGTCGGCCCGGCTCGCCGGCGCCCAGGCCAGCCCGCCCAGGAACAACAACAGCAGCAGCCATCCCGCGCGTTTCATCCCTGCCTCCGCTTACGCCGCCCCAGCAGGCTTTCCGCCGCCAGCAGCGCCACGGCCGGCAGCAAAAACCACTGGTATTGCTCCTTGTACCGCACGACCGTGCTCGACTTGAGATCGCGGCCCTTCATCGCCGCCAGCGTGCCGGCGATTTTTTGCACGTCCTCGCCGCCGTAAGAGGCAGGGACGAACTGGCCGCCGGTGACGGCCGACAAAATCTGCAACGGTTCCGGTTCGAGCCGCGTGTAGACGATGTTGCCGCTCCGGTCGCGTTTGAAATTCTCTTCCTTGCCGTCGTGAAGCGGAATCGGCACGCCGTGCGCGCCGCCGATGCCGATCGTATGGATGATGAGCTTCTGTTTCTCGGCCTGGCGCGCCGCTTCCTCGATGCCGCCCGCGTGGTCCTCGCCGTCGGAAAGAATGATCAGCACCTTTTCGAACTGCTCGTCGGCGGTGAACAGCTTGAGCGCACCCTCGACCGCCGTCTTCAGCCCGGTGCCCGAGCGGCCCACCGCCTGCGCGTCGAGCGCGTCGATCAGCATCTTGGCGGCGCCGTGGTCGAACGACAGCGGCCAGCGCAGCACCGACGAACCGGCGAAGGGCAGCACCGCCACGCGGTCGCTGCCGATCGCGTCCAGCAGCCGGCCGGCGATCACCTTGGCCTGGCCGAGACGGTCGGGCATGGCGTCGCGGGCCAGCATCGAAACCGATACGTCGATCGCCAGCACGATGTCGATGCCGCGGCGCTGCACCTCGACGTAATCGAAGCCGAATTGCGGCCGCGCGGCCGCGATCACCAGGAACGTCACGGCCAGCGCCTGCAAGGCCTGCCTTAGCGCCACCCCGCCGGGCCGCGCGGTTCGCAAGGCCGCGCGCTGTTCGGCCGCCGGCAACAGCCTTTCCAGCCGCCGCCGCGAGCGGCGGCGCAGGAGCCAGGCGCCCAGCAGCATCAACGGCACCAGGGCCAGCAGCGACAGAACCTCGGGATGCGCGAACCGCATTTACTCCACCTTCCGTAGCGGGCCGCCGCCCAGCAGCAGTTCCAGGAACAGCAGCGCGACGCCGGCCCAGACCAGCGGCTCGAAACGGTCCTGGTAGTGCGTGGCCTTCTCGCGCTCGACCTGCGTTTTTTCCATCCGGTCGATTTCGTCGAAGATGTGCCCCAGGCCTTCGGCGTCGGTGGCGCGGAAATACTTGCCGTTGCCGGTCCGGGCGATCTGCTGGAGCGCTTCCTCGTCGAGCTGGTCGTCGATCGGCACGAGCCGCTGGCGACCGAACGCGTCGCGGATCGGAATCACCGACCGGCCGCGGATGCCGACGCCGACGGTGTAGATTTTCATGTTCAAGGACTTGGCGAGGCGCGCGGCGGTGATCGGGTCGATTTTGCCGGCGTTGTTGTTGCCATCGGTCAGCAGCACGATGACGCGGCTCTTGCCCGGCGCGTCGCGCAGCCGGTTGACCGCCGTGGCCAGCGCCATGCCGATCGCCGTCGAATCGCCGAGCATCCCCGATTGCGCCTGCTCCACCAACTGCACCAGCACCTCGTGATCGACCGTCAGCGGGCACTGGGTGACGGCTTCGGTGCCAAACAGCACCAGCCCCAGCCGGTCGCCCACCCGGCCCTCGATGAACTTCGCGGTGACGCGCTTGGCCACCGTGATGCGGTCGTCGGGCTTGAAATCGAGCGCGCGCATCGACTCGGACACGTCGAGCACCAGTAGGATGTCGATGCCCTCGCTCTTGATGCGCTCGGTCACCTTGGCGGCCATCGGCCGGGCGACCGCGAAGGCCAGCACGGCGATCGCCAGAATCCGCAGCAGCAGGGGCAGTTTGCGCAACCGCTGCCGCCAGCCGGCCGGCAAATCGCGGAACGCGGCGGCGTCGCCGACCAGCAGCGTCGCCTCGCGCTTGCCCCGCCAGCGCAGGACGAGCACCAGCAGCGGCAGCAGCAGCAACAGCAAAAACCAGGGTTGCCCGAAGCTCATGCCTTTTTCTCCCCGGTTTCGTCCGCCGCCGTTTCAGCGGCCGCGGCCGGATCGGCCGCCTCGCCTTCCGGCGCAACGCCCACGGCGGAAGTCGCCACCGGCGGCGCTAGAATCGGCCGCGTATCCTGGACCAGCTTGCGAGCCCCGTCGCGGTCGGCGGTCCAACGCCCCGGCGGCACCGGCAGGCCGGCGAATTTCGCGCGGTCGGCCACGCGCAGCAGATCGGCCAGAAAATCCTCGTGGCCTTTCAGATCCAGCCCGCGCAGATCGGCCAGGATTTCGGTCGTGGTCCGCTCGAGCGCCGGAAAATGGAAACGGCCCTCGAGGTATTCGCGCACGATGTCGGTCAGTTCGCTGTAATAGGGCTTGGCCTCCTGGCGAAACAGCCATGCTTCGAGTTCGGGGCCGACCAGCCGCCGCAGGGCGCGGATGTCGGGCGGTTCGTCGGGTTCGGCCTTTGCGAGTTTGCCGCCGCGCCGGCGCAGCCGGCGCACCAGCCAGACGATCAGCACCACGAGCAGGGCGGCGCCGAGGGCGGCCGCTGCGGCGATCAGGCCGATCTTCAGCCAGTCGCGCTTGATATTCTCCTGCCCCTTGATCGCGCGGGCGTCCTGATCGACGAGCGGCGCCACCACCTCGAGGATCAGCTCCGGCGGGGTGTCGGTTTCGACCTTGCCCGCGGAATCGGTCAGGCGCAGCGGCCAGGCCGGCAACGGCACCTTGCCGGAACCGAAGACGACCAGATCGCAGGCCATTTCCAGGCGGCGATGCCCGCCGGGAAAATCGTGGATGACCGGCTGGGCGCAACCGACCACGTCGAACTGATCGGTCGCGGCGGGCGGGCGCGGCGGCGCGACGTTCCAGCCTTCGGGCCATTCGGCGAACAGGGTGTAGGTCACGTGCTGGGCCATGGAAACCGTTTGGGGCGTGACGGAAGCGCCGAGCACGACCTCGTGCGCGAAGGCCGCTCCGGCCCCGGCCAGCAGCAATCCGAGGGCAAGGAGGAAGGCGCGTTTCATCGACGCCTCCGCTGGCGCGCGTCGAAAAAGCGCATCAGCGCCGGCGCGGCGCCCTCGTCGGTGCGCAGGGTCAGAAAATCCACGCCGTTGCGCGCGAACAGTTCGGCCAGGCGGCGGCGCTGCTGGGCGGCCCGCAATTCATACCGCCGCCGCACCAGCGGCTGCGAGGTGTCGATCCACAGCCGTTCGCCGTTCTCGGCGTCCTCCACCTCGATGAGGCCGACCTTCGGCAACGCCACGTCCAGCGGATCGAGCACCTCCATCGCCACCAGATCGTGCCGGCCGGCCACGGCGCGCAATTCGCGCTCGAACGGCAGCGGCGAACGGAAATCGCTGATCAACACCACCACCGCGCGGCGGTGGCGCACCTTGCGCAGATGGGCCAGCGCCTGGGCGATGTCCGTGCCGACGCCGACGGTTTCGCCGGCCAGCAGATCGCGGATGACGCGCCAGACGTGCTTGCCGCCCTTACGCGGCGGCACGTACTGCTCGATGCGGTCGGTGAACCGCAACAAGCCGACCTTGTCGCCCATGGAAACGGCGGAGAAGGCGAGGATGGCGGCGGCCTCGGCGGCCAGTTCGCGCTTGCCGCGCACCGAGCCGAAAATGCCCGAGGCGCTGACATCGACCACCAGCAGCAGGGTCAGTTCGCGTTCCTCGGTGAACAGTTTGACGAACGGCTCGCCGGTGCGGGCGGTGACGTTCCAGTCGATGTCGCGGATCGGATCGCCCGCCTGGTAGGGACGCACCTGGTCGAATTGCGAACCGCGGCCGCGGAAGACGGAATGGTAGGCGCCGGAAAATCCGGTTTCCACCTGTTTCCGGGTCGTGATCGCCACCCGGCGGATGCGGCGTATGGCCTGTTCGGTCAGCATGGCCCCCGGCTCCCGCGCCTCACGGCACCTCGACGTTGTCGAAGACGGCCTTCACCAGATCCTCAACCGTTTTCTCCTCCGCCTCGGCCTCGTAACTGGGAATGATGCGGTGCCGCAGCACGTCGGGGCCGATGGCTTTGATGTCCTCGGGCGTGACGTAGGCGCGGTGCCGCAGGAAGGCGTGGCAGCGCGCGGCGGCCAGCAGACCCAGGCTGGCGCGCGGGCTGGCGCCGTACTCGAACAGCGCCGCCCAATCCTTCAGGCCCCGAACCTGATCCGGATAGCGGGTCGCGAACACCAGGTCGAGGATGTAGCGCTCGATCTTCTCGTCGACGCGCACCCGGTGCGCCACCTGGCGCATTTCCAGCAGGTGGGCCGGCGTCAGCACCTTGTCGATTTCCGGCAGCACCGCCGAGCCGATGCGTTCGATAATCAGCTTTTCCTCCTCGCGCGTCGGGTAATCGATCCGCAGCTTGAGCAGGAAGCGGTCGCGCTGGGCCTCGGGCAGCGGATAGGTGCCTTCCTGCTCGATCGGGTTCTGGGTGGCGAACACCAGGAAGGGCGACGGCAATTGGTGGGTGGCGTCGCCGATGGTCACCTGGCGTTCTTCCATGGCTTCGAGCAGGGCGCTTTGCACCTTGGCGGGGGCGCGGTTGATTTCGTCGGCGAGGATCAGGTTGGCGAAAACCGGGCCGAGCTTGGGAACAAATTCGCCCGTTTCCTTGCGGTAGATCAAGGTGCCCACGAGATCGGCGGGCAGGAGGTCGGGCGTGAACTGAATGCGGGAGAACTTGGCGTCGATGGCCGCGGCGAAGGTCTTGACCGCCAGGGTCTTGGCCAGGCCGGGCATGCCCTCGAGCAGCACGTGGCCGTCGGCCAGGATGGCGATTAAAATCCGCTCGACCATACCCTTCTGGCCGATGATCCGCTTGCCGATTTCCGTCAACAAGCGATCGACCATCGCCGACTGGTCGACGATTTCCCGTTCGATACGTTCCAACTCGCTGGATATCATGGCCTTTTCTCCTCAATAACCGGTCGAACCACCCGTTGGCGAATACCGGGATTTTGCCACACAGACACCCGGATTCGCCTCCTGGTTTGATCGAATAAAAGCGGATGCAAAATATGTGGAAAATCAACCGGTGGCAAGCCACGCCGCGATCGTCGTTTTTATAAAACGGCGATCCCTTTGAACCGATCAACCGATCGGTCTACCTCGTCTTTTCATTCAAACGGCGACCATTGCGGCTCGCTCTTCAACAGGCACTGGCATTCGCTGCCGACCAGGTCCAGTCGGTTGGCCTCTTTCAACGCCTCGAACACGTACCGTTCGTTCTGCGGCTTGTAAAATTGGAAGAGGCTGCGCTGCAGTTTGCGCTCGCGGTAGGCCAGCGGCCGGTAGACCGGTTCTTCGGAGGACGGATCGATGCCGGTGTAGTACATGCAGGCGGAATCCGTGCCCGGCATGGGTACAAAATCCTGGATCTGGCATTGATCCAGGCCGTGCTGTTTCAGGAATTGGGCGATCTCGATCGCGCTTTCCAACCGGCTGCCGGGGTGGGCGCTGATGAAATACGGGGTGATCGACAAGTCGCCCAGCTCGAACTTGCCCTTCAAATGGTTGAATTTCTCGATGAAGCGCTCGATCGTGCCGTTGTGATATTTGCGCAGGCGCCGATTCACTTCTTCAGAGACATGCTCGAGCGGCAATTTGAGGTGGCCGGAAAGGAAATGGCGCATCACCTCTTCCAGAAATTTTTCGCCGACCGGATCGGCCTCGAGCAAGTCGATCCGCAAGTGGCTCGACAGATAGCAACGTTCCACGCCGTCCACCGAACGCACCGCCTGCAGCAGATCCAGGTAATCCGAATGATCCACCTTCAGGTTGGGACAACGATCGGGTTCCAGGCAACTGCGGCGGGTGCATTGCCCCTTGGCGTCGATGTCGAGCTGGCAGCCCATGCCGTACATGTTCGCCACCGGGCCGCCGACGTTGCTGATCCAGCCCCGGAAATACCGGAACCCGGAAATCAGCATGGCTTCCTTGATGATCGATTCCTTGCTGCGCTGGCTGATGTAGCGGCCTTCGTACTGCCGTTGATTGCAGAACGTGCAATCGCCGAAGCAGCCGCGATGGGTCGTCAACGAGAATTTCACGGTTTCGAACGAGGGTATCGGCCCGGCTTCGCGATACCGCGGATGCGGGGTCCGCGAATACGGCAGCGCGTGGATCCGGTCCAGTTCGCCGGTGGACAGCGGCCGCTGCGGCGGCGTCTGCACCAGCACGCAATCGTCGTAACGCTGCACGAGCGGGCGGGAACCGCAGTGGTAGTCGCTGTTGGCCGCGACCAGCCGCTGAAAATCGACGAAGGTCTGTTTGGAAAGTTTCAACTCGCCGTAGCCGGGCAATTCGATGTATTCCGGCGGCAGCAGCTTTTCCGCCTCGTTCATTTTGTCTTTGGTGATCTTGTAGACCAGGCCGCGAATGTTCCGGCAGTCGAACACCGAGCCGTTGCGCGCCAGCACCTGCGCGACCTGGGTCATCGCCCGTTCGCCGGGCCCGATGAGCAAAAGGTCGGCCGGGCATTCGGCGAGCAGGCCGGGGCGCAGCGCGTCGTCCCAGAAATCGAAATGAGCCAGCTTGCGGCCGGACGCCTCGATGCCCGTCAGCACGATGGGCACGTCCGGAAAGGTGTCGTGAATCAGTTCGGCGTAAACCTTACAGGCGCTGTCCGGGCGCAATCCCGGCAACCGTCCAGGGCTGAAAAAATCGATTTTGCGCGGTCGTTTCGTGGGGCTGTAGTTGGCCACCATCGAATCGTTCTTGCCCGCCGAGACCGCGAAGAACAGGCGCGGTTTGCCCAGTTGTTGAATGTCGTTTTTCGATTGCCAGTCCGGCTGGGCGATATATCCGATGCGCAGACCCATCGTTTCCAACACCCGGCCCAAGATCGCGATCTCAAAGCCGGAGTGGTCGATAAAGGCGTCGCCGGTCACCAGGATCACGTCAAGTTGATCCCAGCACCGCCATTCCATTTCCCGCCGGCTCATCGGCAGGTGCCGAAAAACCCGAGTTTCGTCGTTGGGGGTATTCGCTTGCATTGCTTCTCAGCTCCCTCTGATCCAATAAATGCCGTCTCGGATTCAAGACCCGAGATAGCACCAGCCGGTCGCGGATTCCGCGGCCGGCGGCCAGGCAGTTTGGATTCCTCCCCGAACCCGGCGAATGGATTTCGCCACTGCCTCCGTAATTGGCTTCCCCAAAGCCAGATATCCGGCCGCCATCGAGGACAGCATGCATCCCGTGCCGTGGATTTGCCGCGTTGTCAGGCGTTTGCCTTTCCAAAGGCGCATGCCTTCCGGCCCCGCCAGGATGTCTGTCGGATCTCCGGGCAAATGGCCGCCCTTGATTAAAACGTACCGCGCGCCCATTTCCCGGATTGCGATTGCGGCTTGCTTCATCTCCGCGACCGAGCGGATCTTCATTCCAGTCAGTGCCTCGGCTTCCGGCACGTTCGGCGTCACCAGCAGGACGTACGGCAATAAACGATGCCGAATCGCCTGCATCCCGTCAGGCGCCAACAAATCGCCCCCGGCGCCGGCCCTCAATACCGGATCCAACACGACTGGACAATTCAAAGATGATTTTTTTAAAAAGTCCACGCTTGCTCTGACTATTTTCGTTTCGGCCAACATGCCGATTTTAATCGCCGCCGGTTTCAACTCGGCGATCAATTCATTTAGCGTTCGTTTCACTTGCCGGACATCCACCGGAAAAATGCGAGCAGGGCCACTGGGCCGCTGGGCTGTGAGAGCCGTAACAACTCCCAGGCAACGCGCGCCGACCATCGTTAATGACCGCGCGTCCGCAAGCAAACCGGCGCCCCCGGTTGGATCGAAACCGGCAATGCAAAGAACCAACGGTTCCCGTTTCACGCTATCTCGCATCTTTAATAACCGTAACTAAATGATTTGAAAAGGGGTTTACCAATGTCAGGAGGCACCAAGTGCCTAATGTCATCCGGTGAAAAACTTTTAAAAATACCGGCAGGTACTTTTCCAAAAATTCTTTGCTCTTTTCTGACTCACGGCATTACAGGCCGAATATTCCCCATCTCCCAATCATTCATTACTACTAAAAAGCAAGTGAAATCAAGCCCTAGCCGCCAAGCGACTTTTCGTGGTATTGCAGCTTCCTTCGCAAGGTGTTGCGGTGGATTCCCAAGAGGCGGCTGGCGGCCAATTGGTTGCCGTTGCATTCGCGCATGGCCAATTCCAACAGGCGCCGTTCAAAAAAGCCGATGACGGTTTCGTGGACGTTGCTCAATTCGCCGGGTATTACCGAATGGAGATACCGCAGGCAAAAATGATCGAACGCGCCGACCAACTGGCGATCCATTTTTTCTTTCATGGCTCTTCTCCATCCGTTTGACGCAAGACCTGCGCGGCCAAGGCCAGCATTTCGGCGATGCTTGCGGCCGAGGCGATATCGCGCCGGGCCGCCGCCGCTCCGGGCATTCCTTTAATAAGAAACAAGGCGAATTTCCGCATTTCCTTGGCGGTCCGGACCTCGCCCTTGTAGCGGCACGACAACTCGACGTGTTCCCGGAGCAAGGCCAATCGCCGCAATCCGTCGTAATCGGGCGGTTCCGGCGCGCCGGCCAGCACGGCTTTGACGGATTGAAAAATCCACGGCCGCGCCACGGCCGCGCGACCGATCATCACCGCGTCGCAATGCGTGGTCGCGAGCAGCCGCGCCGCGTCGGCGCCCGATTGAATGTCGCCGTTGCCGATCACCGGAATCCGCAGTTCCTGCTTGACTTGGGCGATGAGCGACCAATTCGCGACGCCGCCGAACATTTGCGCCCGCGTCCGCGGATGCACGATGACCGCGTCGGCGCCTTCCCGCTCGCAGATAGCTGCGCACTCGAGCGCATTGACCTGTTCCGCGCCGGCGCGCAGCTTGACGCTCAGCGGCAGGTCCGTCGCCCGCCGCAGGGCGCGGACGATCCGCCCGAGCAGCGGCGGGTCGCGCATCAACGCCACGCCGTGACCCGAGTTCACCACCTTGCGCACGGGACAACCGGCGTTGAGATCGATCCATTCCACGGGCCGCTCGTTTTGCACGATCCGGCAGGCCGTCGCCAGGTGTTCGGGATCTTTGCCGAAAAGCTGCACGGCCAGCGGATGGTCGTCGAACTCGGCATCGAGCAATCCCATCGTTTTCAGAAAGCCCTTGCTCTGGGGCCGCGCGAGCGCCAGGCTGTCGGCGCTGACCATCTCGGTAAAGGTCAGATCGGCGCCCTGGCGGCGGCAGACGGCGCGGAACGGCGCATCGCTGTAGCCGGCCAGCGGCGCCAGCAGCACCGGCGGCAACGAGCCGAGATCAAGCTGCCGCAATTTCATGATCAGCGACCCGGTTTGAGCAGCAGCGGTCCGGGCCGGTCCAGAATCCGGCCGACGATCGCGGGCGAGGCGACACCCGCTTCGCGCAGGGCGAGGCGGGCTTCTTCGGCCCGTTCCGGCGCGACCGCCATCAGCAACCCGCCGCTGGTCTGGGCGTCGTTGGCCAGCAGCAGGAGATCGTCGGAGATCGCCGCGTCGATCTGCATCCATTGATAGGCATAATCGCGGTTCGCGTACGTGCCGGCCGGGATCAAGCCCATTTCCAGGCACGCCGCCACGCCGGGCAGAACCGGCACCTGGTCGAGCCACAATTCGCCGCCGAGCCCCGAGGCGCCGAGCAGCTCGTGAAAATGCACCACCAGGCCGAAGCCGGTGACGTCGGTGACCGCGTGGGCCGCGACGCGCCGCGCGACGGCCGCCGCCTTGTCGTTGAGGAACGAGCAGGTTTCGATCAGCAACGGTTCGGTTCCCGGCGGATCCATCTCCGCTTTCAAAGCGGTGGCGAGAATTCCGGTGCCGATCGGCTTGGTCAGAATGACCAAATCGCCGGGCCGCGCGCCCTTCTTGGCCAGCAATTCGCGCGGGTCGATCAGGCCGGTCACCGCCAGGCCGTATTTCGGTTCCCGGTCGTCCACCGTGTGGCCGCCGATGATCTGCAGGCCCGCCTCCGCCGCTTTGTCGTAGCCGCCGGCGAGGATCTGCGACAGCACTTCCATGCCCGGCGGCCCCTTCTGCGGAAAGGCGACGATGTTCAAGCCGGTCAGCGGCGTGGCGCCCATGGCGTAGATGTCCGACAGGCTGTTGGCGGCGGCGATGGCGCCGAAGGCCCGCGGCTCGTTGACGATCGGCGTAAAGAAATCGACCGTCTGGACCAAGGCCAGGTCGTCGCGCAGCAGATACACCCCGGCGTCGTCGCCCAGGCCGAGCAGCACCCGGGCGTCAGTCGGACGAGGCAGTTTCTCCAACACGGCGGCCAGCTCACCCGGAGCCAGTTTGCAGGCTCAGCCGCTGCCGTGGGATAGCTGCGTCAACTTGACTTTGTCCACCACGCTCCCCATATTTGGTTCAAGCATAAAGAATAGGCGATCGCCCCCGGGCGATGCAACCTGATCCGAATGAATTCTTCGTTCCCGACAAAAACAGGAGCGGTCCGCCAACCCGTCAGCAAATGGCCGGAGGGAAGTACTCATGGTGCGTAAAAAAATCACGATCGTCGGCGCGGGCAACGTCGGCGCGGCCCTGATGGCCTGGGCCGCGGCCAAGGATTTGGGCAACCTGGTGCTGGTGGACGTGGTCGACGGCCTGCCGCAGGGCAAGGCGCTCGACCTGATGGCCGCCGCGCCGCTGATCCGCTTCGACACCAAGATCGTCGGCACCAACGACTATCGCGAAACCGCCGACTCCGACGTCATCGTGATCACCGCCGGTATGGCCCGCAAGCCGGGCATGAGCCGCGACGACCTACTGGCGGCCAACGAAGAGATCATGAAATCCGTCGTGCAGGAAGTGACGCCGCTCAGTCCGCACGCGATCCTGATCATCGTCAGCAATCCGTTGGACGCGATGTGCCACGTGGCCAAGGCGGTGTCCGGGTTCCCGCGCGAGCGCGTCATCGGCATGGCGGGCGTCCTCGATTCCGGCCGGCTGCGTACCTTCATCAGTTGGGAACTGGGCGTTTCGGTGGAGGACATCAGCGCCCTGGTCCTCGGCGGCCACGGCGACAGCATGGTGCCGCTCATCCGCTACTGCTCGGTGGGCGGCGTGCCGCTCGAACAATTGATCTCGGCCGACCGCATCGCCGCGCTGATCGAGCGCACCCGCAACGCCGGCGCGGAGGTCGTCTCCCTGCTGAAAACCGGCAGCGCCTTCAATTCGCCGGGCGCCGCCGCGTTGCAGATGATCGAGGCGATCATCAAGGACGAAAAACGCATCATGCCTTGCGCCGCGTATCTCCAGGGCGAGTACGGCCACAGCGGCATCTATCTGGGCGTACCGGTGCTGCTGGGTATCGGCGGCATGGAACGAATCTTCGAACTGAATCTGACCTACGAGGAAAAGCTGGCGCTCGATAAATCCGCCGCGGCCGTCAAGGAACTGGTCGTCAAACTGCGCTACAAATAAGGGAGGAAACCACGCCTTTCTCCCGCGTTCCGCGGGATAAAGACGTGGCACACCAACTTGGTTTCAACGGGAAAAGACAGGGAAGAAACCACGAATAAACACGAACGGAAAAACAATTGTTGTTTTCTAATTCGTGACTCTCATTCGTGGTGATTGACGACTACCCGGAGTTCAATCCAGTCCGGCTAGCAACCGGACCGTGATCTTTTTCGCTTCGCGATCGACGTTTAAGACTAC
Source organism: Myxococcales bacterium (assembly GCA_012517325.1). NCBI lineage: Bacteria > Pseudomonadati > Myxococcota > Myxococcia > Myxococcales > Myxococcales bacterium. The sequence goes on from JAAYVF010000015.1 coordinate 12,894, forward strand.
GTCGTCGATATAGGGCAGCAGCCACTCGCGACCGCCGCCGGTTACCTGCAGAACGTCGTTGGCGCCGGTGGGGATGATCGATTCCACGCGGCCGAGGCGGCGGCCCTCCTCGGTCGTGACTTCCATGCCGACCAATTCGTACCAGTAGAATTCGCCTTCCGGCAACGGCTCCAAATCTTCCTGAAGCGCCAGAATCTCGCCGCCGACCAGGCGTTCGGCCTGCTCGATCGAATCGATGCCCTCGACCTGGAGAATATAGACGGGGCCTTTTTGACGACAGGATCGCAACTGCGCGGCGAATCGATTGCCGGCGGGATCGGCGACGGTCACCCGGTCGAGAGTGGCGAGGTTAGCGGATTCGCCGCCGTGGGGAAAAACGCGAAACTCTCCCCGCAGTCCCTGGGTTTTAATGATTTTACCCAATGAGACGAACAAGGGAGCTCCGCGAAAGCTTGTCGTAACGGAAGACAGTTACTCCAGGATCTCCAGCACGGCGCGTTTGCGCACCTTGGTGGAGGCCGCCGACAAGATGGTCCGCATCGCGCGCGCCGTCCGGCCGTTCTTGCCGATTACTTTTCCCAGATCTTCCTTGGCGACGCGAAGTTCGAGAACCGAAGTGGATTCACCGGCGATCTCGTTGACTTGGACTTCATCCGGATTATCGACCAATGCCTTGGCGATATATTCGATCAACATTTTCATGACTCACAACCCCCTCGATGCACCACATGCAGCGTCAGAATGAAATCGCTCAGCTCAGGCTTTTTTCGCCAGGAAACCCATCGCTTTCAGAAAACTCCGAACGGTTTCGGTGGGGATCACGCCCTTTTCGAGCCAATGCCGAACCTTGGTTTCATTGAAAACCACTTTGTTCGTTTCCAGTTTCGGGTCGTAGGTGCCGACCTGGTCGACAAACCGGCCGTCGCGGGGAGAGACACTTTCCGCAACCACGATGCGATAGAATGGCTTTTTCTTTGCGCCAAACCGCGCCAGCCTCATTTTCAGCGCCATGTTCCGTATCCTCTCGAACAGTTGATGGTTGAACGTTAATAATATACTCAGTTTTCCCTTTAGCGAAAGGGGAAACTCACGACCGGTTTTTTGCCCTTCTTGCCTTTTTTAACCTTTTTTCCCGCCGGCCCCGATTTGCCGCCGCCGGCGCCGGACGGCATCATGCCGCCGAACATCTTGCCGCCGCTCTTGGCCATGGTGCCGATCATCTTCTTCGCCTGGACATACCGTTTGAGCAAACCATTGATGTCCTGGATCGAGGTTCCCGATCCCTTGGCGATCCGCAACCGGCGCTGGCCGTTGATGATCATGTGATTGCGCCGTTCCTCGGCGGTCATCGAGTCGATGATGGCGATCGTCCGCTTCAGCTCGGAATCGTCCAGTTGCATGCCCTTGAGCGCCTTGAGTTGGCCCATGCCCGGCAGCATCGACAGCAACGATTCGAAGCTGCCCATTTTGGCAAGTTGTTTCAGCTGATCGCGGAAATCCTCGAGATTGAACTGGTTTTTACGCAGTTTCTCCTCGAGTTTGGCCGCCTCCTTCTCGGAAATGGTCGATTCGGCCCGTTCGACCAGGGTCAGGATGTCGCCCATGTCGAGAATGCGGCTGGCCATCCGGTCCGGGTGGAACACCTCGATGGCGTCCATCTTTTCGCCGACGCCGACGAGCTTGATCGGCTTCTGGGTCACCGCCTTGATCGAAAGCGCCGCGCCGCCGCGGGCATCGCCGTCCATCTTGGTCAGCACGACGCCGGTGATCGTCAGGCGTTCGTTGAAGGTCTGGGCGACGTTCACCGCGTCCTGGCCGGTCATCGCATCGGCCACGAAGAGGATTTCGGCCGGCGAAATCGTCGACTTGATCCGCTCCAACTCGGCCATCATGGGCTCGTCGACCTGCAGCCGGCCGGCGGTGTCGATCAGCAGAATGTCCTGCCCCCCCAGTTCGGCCTGGCGATAGGCCTTCAGGCAGATATCGACCGGATCCATGCCGGTATTGGAATCGAAAACGGGCATGTCGATCTGCGCCGCCAGGGTCTTCAATTGCGTGATAGCGGCGGGACGGTAGACGTCGGCGGGTACGAGCAACGGCCGGCGGCCTTTCTTGCGGAGCAACATGGCGGTCTTGCCGACCGTGGTCGTTTTGCCGGAGCCTTGGAGACCGACGAACATGACCGGGACCGGCGGTTTTCCGCCCAGTTGCAGTTCGCTGGCCTTTTCGCCCATCAGGCCGACCAGTTCCTCGTGCACGATCTTGACGAAAACCTGCCCGGGAGTCAGCGAGCCCATCACCTCGGTCCCGAGCGCGCGGTCCTGCACTTGCTGCAGGAACTTCTTCACGACCCGGAAGTTGACGTCGGCTTCCAGCAGGCTCAGCCGCACGTCGCGCAAGGCATCCTGAATGTTGGCCTCGGTCAATTTGCCGTGGCCGCGCAGGTTTTTAAAAACCTTGCCGAGTTTATCCTGTAGGTTGTCGAACATGGCTCGCTACTCGTTTCGCCCTGGGGCGATCTCCTTTCGTCGTTTCGGCCGGCAAATCGGCAAACAACAACACCTCCCCCGGCATCCCGGCGGGCAGGATGCAGGAAGATATAGAAGTTTCGGCCGACAAGTCAAGCCGCCTCGCCTTCATTAAATATATCGGTGAAAAACGCGCAACCCATAAAATCCCCTTGCCGCGACCCCGGCGGACCGTTAAAACAGGGAACGGGTCGGCGATGACTCGCACCGGCCCCATGGAGGAACGGAAATGCGCCCCAAACTCTGGCATATCTTGGCAACCTGCCTGACGGTCGGTCTGCTGGTTTTCGGCCTGGTCGCCGCCTGTAACAACGGTGATGACAAAGAGGATGACGACTCCTCCGTCACCGTCGATATCAAGGTGCTGCGTGACGATCTGTTCGATTTGAAGAAGGATCAGGTCATCGGCGCGGCGAAATTCGACGTCAGCGAGGGACAGATCGGCCTGCGCATCCACAGCCAGGTTCTCGTTGAAACCCTGTCGCGTTTTCCCGATCAGAAGATCAACGCCCGCCTGGAATTGATCAACCAGGATGCCGCCAGCGAGGCCTGGGACCCGATCGAATGGGTGCAGGACACCAACATTAAAAACGTCGAATTTGTGATTCCGCTGGTCGAAACCATCCCGGTTTTCCTGAATTTCCGCGTGTATTTGTATTACTACGATTACAACAGCGAAACCTCGTCGATCCAACAGGACGCCGAGGCGGATGACGATGATGACAACGACGACAACGACGATAACGACGACAACAACGATAACGACAACGACAACGCCGATGACGACTCCAGCGACGACGATGATAACGACGACAACGACGACAGCACCCCGGAACCTGACCGGGTTTTCGACGCGGAAGCGGTGTTCAGCTATCTGGTCAACAAGGGGACGCCGGGAACAGGCAACTGAGCCCTCCATCGCCGGAAAACACGCAATCGGTCGGAAAGGCGGTCGGCGCGAGCACCGCGTTTTTCGTCGTTCCGTGCGCAAACCGGAATCCAAAAAAGACGTTTTTTAAGCTATGACCTTCACAAGGTAAGCGCCCGTTCGAGGGCGTCGATGACCACCGGGTCCAGGTGCGTCCCGGCCATTTCCCGCAGCTTGTTCATCGTCTCCCGCATGCTTTCCAATTCCTTGTAGGTCCGCGACGCGGTCAGGGCTTCAAAAACGTCGGCCACCGCCAGAATCCGCGACTCCAACGGAATCTCCGCCGCGGCGAGGCCGAGCGGCCCCGAGCCGTCCAGCCGTTCGTGATGGCCGGCCGCCACGTTGGGGACGTCGGCCAGCGCGGTCGGAAAATCGATTTGGCTGAGGATTTCCTTGGTGTGTCGGGCATGCCGGTTCATGACCTGGCGATGTTCGACCGACAACTTGCCCTTGCCGACCAGGATTTCATCCGGCACCCCGACCTTGCCGATATCGTGCAGCAAGGCGGCGTATCGCACCACTTCCAGCCGTTCCGGCGGCAAATGCAGGGCCACGGCGATTTCCATCGCCAACGCCTGCACCTTCAGCGAATGCGCGCTGGTATGCGGATCGCGCATGTCCAGCACCCGCAACAAGGCTTTGACGCTCGACAGAAAAGCGCGATTGAGTTCGCGGATCAACCGCAACTGGCTGGCCGCCAGCGACCCGTGGTAGACGAAGAAAAGCAGCATTTGCAGGTCGTTGGGATTGAATTGGGCGGCGTCTTCGGCGCGTCCACCAGGACGATGCCGACCACCCGGTTCAGATCCCAGAGCGGCACCGCCATGACGGTCCGCAGGTTCGTTTCGAAGATGGAGGCGGTCGGGATTTCCTCGGCGAGGTTGGTGATGATCAACCCGTTTTGCCGCTCGATGATCCGTTTGACCAGCGTCTGGCTGATCGGCAGGTCGCCGGCGGGTAGCGGCTCGCCGCGGGCGTCGACCGCGAACCGGACGGTGGCCCTTTCCTCCGCGTCCACTTCCAGCAGAATGGCCCGGCGGGCCTGGTCGAACAACAGCACCGCGGTGCCGGCCAGTTCCTGCAGCACCGCCTGGTCGTCGGTCGCCGACGCGACGTGACGCATGAACCGATGCAGCAGTTTCAGCGTGCGGGTTGAAACCGAGGATAAAACCGTATCGGAGACTTCCAGGTTTTCCGGCCCGATGCCGCCGGCGATCGTCAGATCGGCCAGGGTGCTGTCTTCCTTTCGCAGGCCGATTTCGATCTCGCAATTCTCGATGACCAGCCGATCGCCGTCGCCGATTTCCACCGGCGGCCGCTTCCGGCCGAGCAGCAACAATTCCCGGCCGTCGGCATACTTGATGCGCGAACCGTTGGCGCTGTCCAGGTCTTGATACAACCACTTGCCGTTTTCCAGCACCAGCCGGCCGTGCCGGCCGGAAACCGTCGGCAACGAGAGGCGGACCTCATTGAAGTCGAGCCGGCCGATCTGGACAACGGGCAGGGAAAAGTTCTGGCGTTGACCCGCCAACGGACCCGAATTGAAGGTCAAAACGATCATCCGCGCCGATCTCCGCTTCGCCTAACAGCCACAGCAGCCGTCGTCATTGTCGTCGTCATCCCCGGATGGGTTGGGCGTCGGCGACGCGTCGTCATCGTCGGGCGATTCGTCGTCGTCGAAAACGATCGGCTCCGGATCCGTTTCATTCACCGTCGGATCCATGATTTTCAAACCGGTGATCGAGTACGGCGGCAACGCGACCTCGAAAATCGGTTCGGTCAGATCGCCGACATACTCGCCGCCCTGCAACAGGACCTGGTTGCCGGAACCCGGATCGGAGTTTTCGTTGTCGGCGTCGAGCGACGCGCCGAAGAGCACGCTTTTCAGAATCACCAGATCCGCCGGCAGATCCAGCCGGCTCAGGTCGACCCGCGTCCGGATCGTCTGCTCGAGATCCTTGTTGACCAGCAGCACGTTGACTTCGTCGCCCTGCCGGCCGACCACCGCGCGCACCAGGGGCGTGCCGCCCAGGCTGTCGGCCGTCCAGGGATGGGTGCCCAGAACGCCGTCCATTTCCAGGGTGCGATAATCGCCGCAAGCCGCGTCGCGGCAGATGTCCACCGCGATGCGGGGCGCGTACAGGTATTCGTCGCGGTACATCCGGATGTTGTCGAAGTACGCCACGCCGTTGTCCTTGCGGCCTTCCTTGCGCCGCAGGTGGACATTGATGAACGCCGTGTTGGCGCGATCGGCGAGTTGAAAACGGAAATCCTGGGGCGTCCAATCGGCATCGCCGAACAGGCCATAGGATTCCTCCGCCTGCAGCAGTTGATCCGCCGCGTTGCGGCCTTGTGCCTCGATGGTCACCGGCCCGTCCAGGTTCGCGGTTTTGATGTAACCCACCACGTGGTAGGTGTCCGGATCGGCCAATTCGGGCGTCGCGTTGTTGACCAGCCAATAGCGCTGCCGCACATGGTAATACTCGGGATTACCGAGAATCGGCACCTCCACGCACAGGCTCCCGTCGTAGCAATTTTCCGCCACGATGGCGGCCGGCGCGGGCGTGCTGGAGTACTGGACCCAATAAGCGTTGGCGTAGGCGCCTGGCGTCGAGGTGTATTCCCAACTCGGATCGCAAAGCAGGTTCTGGGTTTTGACCGCCAATTCCTGCGCGGCGAAATCGAAGCTCAACCGGTAGCGGCCTCCCGGCTGCACCGCGACCGTCTGCGCTACCGCGCCCGGATAATCGGGGTTGTTGCCGGCCGTGTCGGCGAATTGAATCCGCAGCGCGCATTCGTCGTCCTCGCACAACCGCTCGGTGGTCACGCCGGTCGGATCGGCAATCGTTTGCCAACCCTCGTCGAGCGGATCGGTGAAATCGCCGTTGGTGAGCAGTTCCACCGCCAGCGCGGGCGGGATGTTGTCCTGCTTGAGCGACAGATTGTCGAGGAAAAACGAGCCGGAAATCTGGCTGACCGGGTCGGGATTGTAAATATTGCCCGTTCCGCATTCCAGGGTATTTTCCACCGGCTCGCGGTGCCGGAGAACGCGCACCCGGATGTAGTTTTCGTCGGAACCGACGCTGATGCTTTTGTAACTGGGGGTGCGGCCGACCGCCTCGTTGTCGAAGGTCGAGGCCGAGACGATCGATTGGAGAATCTCTTCGTTGCGGAAATCGTGCGCCGCCAGTTTCATCATCAAGGCGTTGGGGCGTTCGACAACGGTTCCCTCGCGCGGGTAAGCCATGCCGTAAGTGCCCGGATCTTCCGCCTCGGTATCCATGAAAGTCCACTGCGCCGCGCCCAACAGCCGGTCGGTATACGGCATCAGCGTGAACAGGACGTCGGCGTTGTACACGGCCGCGCCCAGACTCACCGAGAGATTGCGGAACGGACAAAGCGGCGGATCGTCGGGGCCGGGATAGTCGGTGTAATTTTCGGCGAACAGCAACTGGGTGTTGTATTCGCTGATGAAAACCGGCACGTCGGCCTTGTAACCGCCCCAGGCGTCGTCGATCGCCGCGAAAAGATTGCCCAGCCGCGTTTCCAGCTCGCGACTCGCGGCGAACGCGGCCGCCATGATCCGCCGCAGTTCGGCGTCCAGGTCCGCGCCGTAAAGATTACAGATGTCCTTGTCGAAATTCGGCCGGTAAAAACTCATCACCAGGTAGTCCGGCCACAACGAGGTATCGGCGCCCGAGGCGGCGAACGCCTCCAACAACCGATAGGTGTCGGCGGTGCCTTTGTATTCATAGGATACCGCGCCCAGGCGGATGGACGGGTCCACCTCGCGCAGCACCTCGCTGAGCCGCAGAAAAGCCTCGGCGTACGCCTCGGGCGGCACTCGCTTGTAAGCCACGTCCGGATTCGCCGAACTGACCGAGTTTTCCCAGGTGTCGCTGTCCACTTCCCAATAGGTCACCGGACCGAACGGCGAATCGTGATTGACGTAGTCGACCCACATGGCTGCGGCCGCGATGACGTCATCGGTGGCGAAGGCGCCGTTTTGCGGGTCGTACAGGCTCAGGGTGATCACCGGCGTGGCGCCGGTGCGTTGGGTCAGATACAGGTATTCGTCGGTGCCGAAATAATAATCGCGTTCGGCCGCCGGCCCGACGCCGGCCCGCCAGTCGTAACTGCGCACCACCCGGCCGCCCGGAAAACGCAGCAATCCCGGCTGCAAATAATGAAGCAGATTGAACGAGGACGGTTGGTAGCAACCGACGATCCCACCGGCGCAGGGCGAACTTTCGGGAGTCCACAGACCGCCGGCGTCGTCGCCGAAGTGATCCGCGGCCAGCAGGTTCAGGCCGTACAATTCCGGCGCCAGGGTGCCGACCGATTGGTTCGTGACCAGTACGATCGCCGCCACCTCGTCGCCGGACGTGTCGTCATCTTGCGCCAGAGCCGGCATCGCCGCGCCGATCGTCGCCAGCCAGACGACGGTCAGGATCCAACACCATGAAACGCATCGCACCCGTCGCTTACTCATGGTATCTGCTCCATTCGGATGGTTCGCGCCGTGCTCCCCTTGCGATCCATCATAAATTACCCGATCCGAAATGAGCAACCGGATAAAAAGCCGCGCGGGTTCGCCTTTTCCGAACGCGCGGCGCCGCCGCCGGCGCAACATTCTAAAGTTCCGGCGGATTTTTACCGAAATACCGGATAGGAAACGAAGGGGAATGGTTTATGGATCCCATCAGCGCTCTGACCCAGGCCGATTCGCTGCAATTTCAGCAAAAATATGCCGTCGCCATCCTGAAAAAAACCAACGAAATGATCGAACAAACCGGCCAAGCGGCGGTCAAGCTGATCGAATCGGCGGCGGTCGCGACCTCGCCTTCCGGCGGCGACCGCGGGCAGAATATCGACATCGTGGTCTGAGGTACCTGTTCAGCGCGACTTCTTGATCGGCCCGCCGAAGAATAATCGACCATCAAAATGTTCTTGCCGTCGCTTCCCGGCTCGTGTTAATTTATCGTTTCAGGGAGGAAATAAAAAAACTCATGCCGGAGACTCATTCCGACCAATTGCAAAGTGTATCCGGAGCCAAGCTGGCCCAGGTTTTGGAATTGGCCTGCAAGGAGCACACCCGACTGAAGCTGTCCGGCGGCACGGATCACTTTCCGTTTTACACTTTCATGCGGGAGATCAAGCACACCCAGGTTTTCGTCACCAAACTGGAACCGGCCTCGGCGCAGGACGACCTGCTGGTGGACAGCGAAATCGACATCGTTTTCCCGCTGACCTCACGGATCTATTTCTTCGGCAAATCGAATTACCACGGCCTACTGACCCAGCCGCTCGACGAGGCGATCCATATCATCGACAAGCCCGAGGTCATGTACTTCCGGCGCGAACGGCGGGTGATGCGCGTGCAGCCGACGACCAGCCTGCCGGTCACCTGCCTGGCGGTCGGCGGCGAAAAATTTCTGGATACGGTACTGATTAAAAACATCAGCCTGGAAGGCATCTGCCTGTCGTTCCCCTTCCCGATGAATTACAAACCGGGCGGCTTGATCAACGGCATCAAGCTGAAGCTGCACGGCAGCAACTACCTGACGCTCGACGGCTCCATCCGCCACACCTACATCTCGCAGGACGGCAAATTCTGCGTCGGCCTGATGTGGGAGCCGATGACCAAACCGCAGTTCCTGACCCTGATCACCTACCTGCGCCTGGTGCTGTCGGCCCACGGCCTCGATCCGAAAAAAGAAAAAAATCTCACCCTCACCTTCGAATTCGGCCCGCCCGACCCGGCAAAGTAGCGTTTTTTCTTCGACAATTGCCCCGCATTGCCCAGGCTGCTATCGTCGATCCGAACCACGGATAAAGAATTGACGAACATGCGACGTTTCAGCGGCCGGAAAATCGAAGTGAAGCTGGACGGAGATCCGCCCGCGCCGGCGGAGGTCGTCGACGGCGAGCGGGTCTGGCAAGTCCGGGAAGTCGTTCGCGAGTGGTTCGACATCGGCCACGGCTCGCTGCCCGCCCGTGCGCAGACCTGGCGCACCCGCCGGCACCGCAAGAATTTCCTGCTGGAAACCGCCGACGGTTCGCGACTTTTGATCTACCTCGATTATGCCCGCGACGATCGCCGCGTCTGGCACCTGGTGACCGTCGAAGAGCCGGAAAGGTAATTGATCGAACCAACCCTTGACCCCTCTCCCATTCGAGGGAGAGGGTTAAGCGGATTTCCCTTCTCCCTTTGATGGGAGAAGGGTTAGGGATGAGGGATCGGCTACTCGAAAATCTTTTCGTCCGGCGAATTCGCGTTCTCGGCGTCGGCCTCGCTGTCGCGTTTTTCGGCCCGTTCCGCCTCCTGCTCCTGTAAAAATTCGTGCTGGATGAGCAGGCTCATGATCTCGTTGGTGCCGGTCCAGATCATCGTCAGGCGGGCGTCGCGCAGCATGCGCTCGACCGGGTAAACGTTGGTGTAACCGATACCGCCCATGATCTGCATCGCGTGGTTGATGACCTCCCACGCCGCCTCGGTCGCAAATTTCTTGGCCTCGGAAACCATCCGGCGCGAATCGAGCCCGGCGTCGATGCGCTTGGCCGCCGCCCAGACCAGCGCGCGCGCCGCGTCCAGCCGCGTGACCGCCTCGGCGATCCGGAACGAAACGCCCTGGAACTGCACGATGTGCTTGCCGAAGGCCCGCCGCTTGGTGGAGTAATGCGTCGCGATTTCCAGCGCCGCCCGCGCCAGGCCGAGCGCGCCGGCCGCGCTGGTCATCCGTTCGGGAATCATCATCCGGTTGAATACCAGGCCGCCGCCGTTTTCCGGGCCGATCAGGTTCGCCGCCGGCACGCGGGTGTCGTGAAACACCAGCCGGCCGGTGCCGCCGCCGCGCGTGCCCATCAGGCCGTAGACGTGCTCGACCTGCACCGTGTCGTCGCGCTCGACGATGAACGCCGAGAGCGATTTGTGCGGGTGCGCGTCGGGCGCGGTTTTCGCGTAGACCAGGAAAATATCGGCTCCTTCCGAGCCGACCACGAAGCGTTTCTGGCCGTTCAAAATGTAGTAATCACCCTCCCGGCGGGCGCGGGTCGTGGCGCCGAAAAAGTCGGAGCCGCCGCGCGGCTCGGTCAGCGCCTCGGCGCAGAACAGTTCGCCGCGCAGCACGGGCGCGAGCCATTTGGCTTTTTGTTCCGGGGTGCCGAAGACGTGCAGCGCCTCGCCGATGATCGACGGCAGGGAAAAGAGGCAGCCCAGCGACATGCCCAGGATGCCGATTTCCTCGAGCGCGCCCACCTCGGCCGACCAGCCCAGCCCGTGACCGCCGTACTGTTTTTCGAAGCGGATGCCCAAGAGCCGTGCCTCGGCCAGCGCCTTAACGTACTCACGCGGGTAGCGGACCTCGTCGCGGTCCATCGCCTTGAGCAGTTCGGACGAAACCTGGTCCTTGGCGAAACGGCGCGCTTGGGCTTGCAGTTCCAGTTCGGCGGGCGACAGCAATTCCTTGAACATGGGCGCTACTCCTCGTCCGGCAGATTCCAGAGCGCCAGGCCGGTCGCCGCGTCCAGTTCGCGGACCAGCTCGACGTCGTCGTATGCCGTGATGTGAAATTCGCAGACAAACACTTCAGCCTCGACCAGGTGGCCGGAGATCATTTTCGTTTCACCGTTCTCGTGCCAGCAGGCATTGAGGTGCAGGTGCGGAAAAATCTCGCCGTCGCGGAGCGAAAAGTTGCCTTGCAGGCTCAGCACCTCGGTCATGCCGCGGCGTTCGAGGGGTTCCTTGTATTTTCCCGTCGCGATGTCGAATTCCGTGACTTTCAAATGCGTCACGCCGCCGATGGCCCATACCCGTCCGGCCCGGACATTGAATTTCCGGGCGACCGCCACCAGGGCCTCCGGCAATTTTTCGTACCGATTCAACCGGCCGACGATCATCCGCGTTTGCTTGCTTTCCTTCGCTCTCATCTCGGGCTCCTATTTCTTCAGGGCAAATCGCCACAGACAATAGCCGTTTCCGCAATCGTCGGGCGGACACCGCAGGCACTCGGTTTCGATTCGTTCGTCGACCGTCCGGGCAAACCCGCCGTACTCGACCAGACCGACCGGTTTGCAGGGAAAGTCCGGCAAGCCCTTGCGCCGCCGCGCCTCCTGCACCCGGCATTCCTTCATTTCGTAGATCAGCGCGTCGCCCTCGCGGCGCAGTTCCTGCTCGTTGACGCAGGCGTACAGCCGGTAACCCACCGCCTTTTCCAGCGCTTCCAGGCCGCCGCCGGCCGGAATTCCGAAGGTCTTCATAATGCGCTTGGCCTCGGCCACGGTGAAGCGGCGCCATGATTCGATATCCAGTTCGATCGCCGTCTCCAGCCCGAACCGTTCCTCGCCCGCCAGAAACCAGCAGCCGTCATGGGCCAGCCAATTGTGGGCGTAAACGGAAAGCAGTTTCAGCAGATCGGCGCGGTCCAAATGAGCGAACTTCCGCTCCAGGTCGTCGGCGGGCATGCTTTTCTCCGGATCAAGGTTGCAGGGTTTCTTTTAACGGCTGGCGAGAAAATCGACAAGCCCGGATTGCCGGAATCCAAAGCCGGAGATGTCGAAAAAAGTAAGGCGTTGTTTTACCCATGAGCGAAGGTTTCATGGTGGCCGAAAATGGTCCGTCAATTTTATTGGAAGAGACAAATCTATTCACAAGCCCACCCGCGCCGCCGGGCGACCGCTCCGGAAAGAAAAAATGCCCCTTTCTTTAACCATTGCCGGATTCCGGCGATCCAACCGTTATCCTTCTTCAGGAAAGGATGGGGGTTGCTTTCGACCTGGGCGAAAAACGGCAATTGACGAACCTATCGCCCCGAGTTAGTGTACGCCACAAATTTTGGGATACGGAGCACGAACATGAAACCAATGCGTTATTTGCCTCTGCTGTTGATTCTGGGTCTGGCCCTGTTTCTCGCGGCTTGCGAAGCCAAAGACCCCCAGGCCGTCGTCGATAAAGCCGACTTCGATTTCGGCACCGTCGAACAAAACACCGACGTCAACCACACGTACATCATCACGAACAAAGGCGACAAAGACCTCGAAATCAAACGGACCCGCACCACGTGCGGCTGCACTGTCGCGCAGCCGAGCAAAAAGCTCGTGAAAAAAGGCGAGACCGTGGAAATCCAGGTGACGTTCAGCGCCGGCTCCCGCAAAGGCGCCCAGAACAAGAAAATCACCGTTTTCACCAACGATCCGAAAAACGAACGCCTGACGCTGACCATCTCCGGCACGATCATCGAACGGCTGGCCTTCGATCCGCAGCGCCTGCGCTTCAACGACGTCGAACCGGGCCAGGATCTGACCGAAACGGTCACCGTGACCAATTCCGGATCGCGGCCGATCACCATCAGCGAATTGAAAATCGCCAAACCCGACGAGTTGAAGGCGGCCATCGATTTCAACGGCCAGTCGACCCTGCCGATCACCGTGAAAGAAAAGGAACAGTTCAAGATCACCTTCACGCTCAACCTGCCGAAGGACCAGGCCTTCTTCCATAGCCGGGTCGATCTGGTGCCGCAGGATGCGCCCGACAATTCGGTGATCTATTATGTTTCCGGCCGGCAGAAGGGCGCGGTGGAGAAAGCCAAAAAGGTCGGCAACGTCAATTCGAAATTCTCGGCGACGGCAAACCCCGGCGAAAAAATGACGAAAATCAAGAAAATGAAGAAAAAGCAAAACGACGAATAGCGCGTTTACCGGAACGGCGTCGAACGATTCGTTCGGCGCCGTTTTTCTATTTAAGCGGCGAAATTGCTGCCACCGCACATCGGGCAGCGGCGGCGCAGCCGCGGCACCTCGCCTTGCCAATCGCACGAGACACAGTGGACCTGCACGGTATCGACGATATCCTGCACGCCATGCTTGTGACGGCCGATGGTAAAGGCGCGAACGGTGGTGATCAGGATGGAAAGCGACAGCAGGCCGACGACCGCCAACCAGATCAACTGCGGAATTGAAAAACCGAAATACATGGAGCGAATCCTTTGCTTGAAATCGAACCCCGTCCCAGCAGAATGTTGAAAAAGGCCGTCCTGGCCTTTTTCAACACCCGGCTAGACGGTTTTAACAACCGGCTCGCGGAGTGTCAATCAAACAAGCGGGACGCCTTGTCGCCCTCGCGGACCCTTGTTAGGATGCGCGCCATGAAAAAATTCACGTCGATCCTCCTGCTATTGCTGAGTTGCTGGCTGCTGCCGGCGTGCCAGAAGACGAACGAACAAGCGGCGAACAACCTGGCCGGCGACGACGAGCGCGCCCGCCAGGAAGCGATCGAACGCCTGAGCAAAAGCGGCGAGAGCATCTCCGCGCAACTGGCCAGCGCTCTTTCCTCCGACAACAAAATCGAAAAACAGGCCATTTTCGAGGTCATGCGCCGCCTGGGCACGAAAGCGATGCCCGAGATGCTGGCCAAAATCGGCTACGTCTGGCGCGACAAGGAAACCCTGGACGGCTTCGTCGATTACTTTCGCAACCAGGGAGACGAGGGCTACAAGGCCTTGCTCAACGACCTGAGCGAAGCCGGACGCCTGGCCGCCGGGGAAACCGACGCCAAGGGCTCGATGGCGAAGCTCGCCGATTACTACCACCATTTCGAGTCGGTCAGCCTCGTGCTGGAAAGCCTGACCAACCAGTTGGACGTCGGCCAGACGCCCGCCCTGTTGCGCCATCCCTACGGAAAAATCCGGACGCGCGCCGCCTACCTGCTGTGTCTGAAAGGCTGGACGCCGCAGGATTCGACCGATCGGGTAATCTTCTATTCCAGTCTGGCCGGCACCCTGCCTTGCGGCAACGTGCCCGAACCGCTGCAAGACGCGGCGCGAGCGGCCGCCGCCGATTTTCCTTTTTTCACCCAGGTGGAACGGCAGTATCCGGCGACCGGCGACATCCGCTACAAGATTCTCGCCGCGGCGGCGACGGACGAAATCGCCAAATACATTTACGCGGAAGCGCGAAAAACGACGAACGAATTCGTGCTTTACAATTATTACGGCGCGCTGGCGAAAATGGACAACGAAACCGGCCGGCGCTATGCCGCCCAGCTATTGAAGGATCCGAAAACCGGCAAGAGCATCAAGGCGCTCGATCCGTCCGCCGGCAAGTGATTCATCGCCCCCGATCTATTTTTTTTCTTCCGACCCGCGGCCCGCGCCGCCCAGGCCGATCGACAGCCGCACGAAAAGCGAATGGGTGAAATCGTCCGGCAGGCCGTCGACGGTCTTGTCGCCTTCGGTCCACTCGCTGGCGATCGGAATGCCCTGCCAGCCGATGGTCAGGCTTTCAACCGACAAGAAGGCGAATTTTGTGTCGTCCGGCCAGGCGCCGAACAGATCCGCGCGAAAACCGGCCTCCAGCATCATACCCGCCTGCCGCAGATCGGCGCTGCCGTGGCGCGGCAAGTGTTCGAGATCCAGCAAGCCCAGATCGCCGTCGAGCGACAGCGTATGGGCCGCGTAGCCGATGCCGAAGGTCGGCGACAGCATCACGATTTTGCTTTTGTTGACCGCGCCGCCCCACCGCGCCATGATTTCGTAACCCGACAGCTCGGCGTCGATCCGGTCGCCGCCGGTTTCCGTTTTGTAGAAGCCGCCGCCCAGGGTAAAGATGCCGTTGCCGGTCGCCACGCCGCCGATCTCGAAATTCCAATCGTCGATGTAACCGGTGAACGGGGTCCGCGAAGCCACGGCGAGGCGACTGTTGAGGCGGTCGAAATCGAACATCCGCACCGCCTTGCCGGCCGAGACGAAGAGCCCGAAATCGATGCCGCCGGCCTTCGCCTTTTTCATCGGGCTCGGAATGTCCTTCGGTTCGTCCTCCTGCCCCGCCGCGTACACCGCGCCGGTCCAACCCAAAACGATCATCACCAGAAACAGGATCGCCGTCCGCCGCATGATTTCCTCCCGTTGCTCGAACGAGTTTCACGATTTTTTTTGCCGGGAAGGAACCCCGCCGCCGCGGTGGGGTTCACTCTTGGGTACAATAAACGATTCAAGGCGGGATGCAAGAATCGGCAAATCGGCGCGGGGAACCCCGGAAAAATTGTCGAAGGTGTTTTAAATTGATAAAGTGCGCCTTATCACCTCCAGCGGAGATGAGAAAGCGCACCGTGCTGGGTTCCGGTAAAACGAGGGCGCGTTTCGCGCAGGGAAGGTTTTACCGACTAGAGTTGCTTATCGACCTTGAGCATGTCTTCGAAGTAGGTCCGCACTTCCACCGGCAGGGTGGCGGTGCGGCGATAAGCGATCGGATCGTTGATGATCTCGAGCATGAACATCTCGCCCCGGTTCTTGTGCAGACGGATGCGATGGTTCCGCTTGGGATCCTCGATCTCTTTCTTCAGGGACATGCAGGTGCGGTAATAAGCGAACAAACGGCGACCAAAAGGAGTGGAGAACTTGTCGAAGCAGCGGTTCCGGCTGATTCTCTCACTAGCGCCTAGCTCCAGCAGTTTTCGCAGTTCAGCAGCCATGCAATCGGAGTCGTTGAGCATTTTCGCCATCGTATCACCTCTACCTCGTCCGTTCACTTCATTCGGACGGATCTGGAATATATCAGAACTGGAGAATCAATGCAACCAATTTTTGCGCATTGCGTTATAAGCTTTTTTCCTTTCACCAACTACAGTTACCTAACCTCATGACCATGAAAAAGAATCTCTCGAGAAAGAAGATCCTTGTTGGGGTCATATTTTTATCCGCTGCCATCCTTATAACATATTTCGGACGGGTTGGCTACAGTGTTCATCAAGAAATAAAGAAACAATGGCTCCTCGAAGCCAAACCCGTTCCTACCAGAAGAATAAGCACTCAGGCGCCGAAACAAGTTCACGACGGTGTAAAAATTTTTCCATACCTGGCCGAAGTCCGTGCTGTGTTGGCAATTAACCAAGTGATTTTGATAGCTTCCGATTCAGGTCTCGGAATTGTAAAATCCAATAAAGTGGAGGTTCTCACCCGCGCCAACGGGTTACCCGGCTCGGGTTTGTCTCATTTAGAGATGGTTAATGGGAAAGTGCTTGCCTTGTCTCCGGAAGGCCTGCTGGTCTTGCACGGAGACTGGGCGGCGCCGGCCCCCACGGTCGAGATCGAACGGTTTTTCCCCGCGGACGGGGCGACGCTGGTCGATCTGTGGACCGACGGCCAAACCGTTCTGTTGCTGGACAACCGGGGCCGCGTTCTGCAATTCGCCGAAAACCGCTTCGGAGAAATCGCCCGGGCAACTCCCGATCCGACCGCGCGCCTCGGCCTGCTCAACCGGCAGCCGGTCGTCGGCAACGCCGGAGGCGATCTGGCGGTCTGGGAGCCGAAATCCGAAAAAATGCGTTCGCAATCCCTCTGGCCGAAGGAGGTGGGGGAACGGGCGGTGCAAGCGATCGCCGTCGATCAACAGGGTCTGCTGGTCGGCACGGCGACCGCGTTGTGGCGGGTGGACTCCCTGGGCGCGACCCGGCTGCTCGACCATTTCGCCGTTTCGGCGATCGCGATCTGGAACGACCAAATCTGGGTCGGCGGGCCGGCCGGGGAAGTGCGCGATCTGTCGGGCGAGCATCGGATCAGCCTGGGGGTTCCGGTCCATCGCCTGCGGCCGGACGGCGCCAGGTTGCTGATCGCCGCCAACGACGGCCTCTTCGCCGCCGATCCGTCCGGCACCGCCGTGTCGCTCATCGCCGCCGAACAACTCAAACCCGTGCCCGAAGGCTATCTCGCCGCCCTCGCCGGCGCGGGCGACCGGGTGCTGGTCGGCACGCTCAATCGCGGCCTGTGGGCGCTGGACCCGGAAAATCCGCCGGCGCGGCCGGCCGCGTTGGAAAATCTCGGCATCAATCAGATCGTGCCGGACGGCCCGAACACCTGGGTCGCCACCACCAACGGCCTTTTCCAATTGGACGGCAGCCTGAAACCGGTCCACCGCTGGACTGACCGGGACGGATTGCCGCATCGGTACGTCACGGCGGTCGTAACTGAAAACCGGCGGCTGATCGTCGGCACCAGCGGCGGCGTGGCGCAGATCACGCCGGGCGGCATCCGGGCCGTCGACGCCTTTCACGGGCTGGCCGGCAACCAGGTTTATTGCCTGGCGCCGTTCGGCCGGGAACTCGCGGCGGGCGGGCTGGCCGGCTTGACGTTGCTCGGCGGCGCGGACGGGCTGACCGTGCAGCGCAACCTGAACGTCGCCTCGGGCCATTTGCCGCACAATTGGGTCAATGCCCTGCTGCCGCACGAAGAACGCTTATGGGTGGGAACCTACGGCGGGGGTATCGTTGTCCTAGATGCCGAGGGGCGGGCGCAACCGGCCGCCGAAACGGCGGGAGTTTCCATCAACGGCGGCGCGGCGATCAGCGTTGGCAATGTAGCGATCTTTGGTACACTGACCAAGGGTCTGGCGGCGAGCCGCGACGGGCGCCGCTGGATATTCATCGACCGACCGCTGCTGTCGCCGAACGTGACCGCGTTGGCGGCCACCCCCGGATTCCTCTGGGTCGGCGGCGACCGCGGGTTGGTCCGCCTGCCCTGGGATTTGCTGCGACGAAGACTGGAATGAAAGGGACTGACGCATGTCGCGCACCGTTTTAATCGCGGTTAGCCTGCTGTTGCTCCTGATTTGCGGCGTGGCCCGGGCCGACACCGGAACGCTGACTCCCTATTTCGACTCTGAACCGCAGGCGGCCGAACAGCTCACCCTGTCCGACCTGGAAATCCGGCTGACGCTCGATCACGGCCTGGCGCGGGTCGAGATGATGCAAATCTACGCCAGCCACGACGACCGGACGCTCGAGGGCCGTTACCGGCTGATCATCCCCGAATGGGCCGACATCAGCGGCTTCGCGGTGTGGGACGACCTGGTGCGCATCCCCGGCGTCATCCTCGAAAAAACCAAGGCCCGGCGGCTCTTCGACGAAATCGTCCGCGCCGCCATCGACCCCGGCCTGATGGGCGGCGAGGACGAAACCAGCGTCGTCAACGAATTCACCGTGCAGGTGGCGCCGATCGCGCCGTACGGCACCAAGCGGCTCGAACTCACCTACCGGTTTCCCGCGCCGATCGAGCGCGGCCGGCTGGACTTCACCCTGCCGCTGCGGCCCGACGAGGGCAACGAGCAGACGGTCGACCGGCTGACGATCGACATCGCCGCGACCGACGGGCTGAAAATCGCCGCGCTGGCCTTCCACGGCGAACGCCTGCTGCCCGAGGTCACCGAACAGGGCGAGACGGGTTTTCAGGCCCGCTTCACCGCCGCTCATTTCAACCTCGACGAGGATCTGAGCTTCACGGTCGAATATGAAATGCCCGACGCGACCGTCGACCTGACCGCCTACCGCGACACGGAACAGGTCGATTGGAACCTCGGCCCGACCGGCGGCCATTATCAGGATCGCGACGGCTTTTATCAGGCCCGGGTGCTTTTTCCGCCGCAACAGGGCGCGGCGGTCGGCCGGCGCAACATCGTGCTGGTCGTCGACGGCAGTCTTTCGATGCTGGGCGACAAGCTGCTGCGCACCGTCGAATTGATCGGCGAACTGGGTCGGGAATTGTCGCCGGGCGACGAGCTGACCCTGCTGTTCGCCAACAGCGAAACCACGGTCGCGGCCGGTCCGCCGCAGCCGGTTTCGCCGGCCTGGCTGGCGCGGCTCGACGAGTTTCTGCGCGCGCAGACCATCGCCGGCGGTTTGGACCTGTCCGCGGCGCTGGCGGCGGCCGGCGAATTGTGCGTGCCCGGCAAGGCCAACCAGATCGTCCTGCTCAGTGACGGCCACCCGACCGTCGGGCTGCTGCGTTACCCGGCGATCATCGAGGCGTTTCGCCGCTCGCCCGGGCCGGCCCGCGGCGCGCGCCTGTTCGCCGTCGGCATCGGCGACGACGCCAACCGCGTTTTGCTGACGCAACTGGCCGCCTCGGCCGACGGTCACTACGCCTGGTGCGCCGACACCGCCGATGCGGCGGCTTTGGCCAAGGCCACGGCGGCGCGGCTTTCGGCCGCGATGCTGCGCGGCATCCGCCTGCTGTTCGGCCGCGCCGACAACGTCTTCGATTCCTACCCCGCGACGATTCCGGCGGTCTTCGCCGGCAGCGAAACCACCGTCGTGGGCCGCTTTAAAAAGCCGGGTGACGACCGGCTCATTCTGAAGTACCAGGCCGAATCCGGACAGGCGGTCGAAAAGGCCGTCGCGATCCAATGGCCCGAGAAGGCGACCGATCACGAGGGCATCCGGCGGCGCTGGGCCAAGGCCCGCGTCGATTACCTGGTCGAGCGCATCCGCAACGAGGGTGAAAAACAGGAATGGGTGGACGAGATCGTCGCCCTGTCCAAGCGCTTCACCTTCGTGACGCCTTACACCAGCTTCCTGGCGGCGCCGCGCGCCCTGCTGCGGCCCCGCGTCATCCGCCCCGGCGATCCGCTGCTGCGCGTGCGGACCAGCCCGGAGATCGTCCGGGTCGCCGCCGTCTTCCCGTTCGGCCTCACCGCGCCGCTGCAATATCTGGCCGACGAGGACATCTGGCAGGTGCGCTTCCTCGCGCCGCCCGACTATCCGGACGGCTCGTACATCTGCCGCCTGGTGCTGGTCGATCGCGACGGCCGTCAATACGTCGAAGCCAAATCGTTCGTGCTCGACAGCCGGGCGCCGGTCGTGAAACCGGCCATGGCGACCGTCTGGCGGGCCGGTTCGGCGGTCCGCGTCGCCGTCACCGCCGACGCCGACACGCGCCGCCTGCTGGCGCGACTGCCCGGCGCGCCGACGGTCGGCCTGCATTGGGACGAGCGGGCCAAGGCCAGCGTCGGCACCCTGGACGTGCCGGCGGGCGCCCCGCTGGGCAGGCAACAACTGGAAATCTATGCGGAAGACTTCGCGCACAACGTCAGCCGCACCCTGGTCGCCGTGGAGGTGAAGCCATGAACGCCCGGCGCCGCATCCCGCGTTTGGCGATCGTTTTGCTGCTGTTGTCGCTGCCGGTCGGCGGGCTGATCGCCTATTGGCTGCACCCGGCGGATCGACAGGCCGGCTGGACGAAGATCGGTCTGCCCGGCAGCCAGGAGCGCATCGCCGCCTTTCCGGAACTGGTGAAACTCACCGCGAACGAAACGCGTCCGGCGGTCGATCTGCCGGCGCTGCCCTTTGCGCTGGACGAAACGCCCGGAGCGGTCGCCGCGCCGGGCGTCGAGCGCCAAACCCTGCTCGGCGCCGACAGCTTCGCGCCGCGCGCTCCCAAGGCAATCATCGCCGCCGACGCCGCCCGGTCCAATCTGACCGCCGCGGAGGCCGACGTCCTGGTCGGGGCCTATCTCGACCTGGGTCGGATCGACGAGGCGATCGCGCTGCGCCGCGCCCGCGTCCAACGCGATCCGCAAGACGAAAGCGCACCGGAAGCCCTGATCGGCGTGCTCGACGGTCAGAACCGGGTGGACGAGGCGTTGACCGCGATCGACGCTTATTTCTCTCTGCTTCTGGAAAAAGGCCGCACCGCCGACCGGAAGGAGCGCGGGAAAAAGCTGGAGCGCGCCAGGCGCCTGCTCGACCAACGGACCGAAATCAACCGGCGCGCGCTACGGCCGCAAACCGGCGTCGACGAGGCCCGGCTGCGGCTGCTGGACGCGTTTCCGGAAAACGGCGAACTGGCGGTCGCCTATGCCCGCGAATTGTTGGAAAACCGCCGGTACGACGAACTGATCGCGGCGCTGGAGCCGCGGGTCGATCGCTATCAGGAAAATCGGTGGGATCTGTGGGATCTGCTGGCCAAGGCGTACGAGAAGCGCGGCCGGCTCGACCCGCTGCTCCAACGCCTGGAAGAACAGTTGATCGCCGAGGGCGACGACTCGCTGCGGGAGCTCTACGGCAACATCCTGCGGCGGACCAACCTCATCGAATCGCGCCGGAAACAACTGGCGGAGGCGCTGCAAGCCCGGCCGGACACCGCCGCCCTGTGCCGACTGGTCAATCTGGATCTGGCGATCGCGCATTACGAACCGGCTCGCGCGGCGCTGGAGCAAACTCTGCCGCGCATCGCCGCCGGCGCGACCGCGCCACAATTGCTCGGCCTGGCCGACCTGGCGCACAGCGCCGGGATGGCCGATCAGTCCGCCCGGCTCGCGGCCGACGCCGCCTTGCTGGCCGGTGACGATCCGAAACTGCTGTTGGCCGCCGCCACGCGGTTGAATCGCGGCGCCGCCCTCGCCTGGCCGCTGGCCAATTCGCCCGCCCAGGCTTTCCAGCCGGGATTCGCCGACCGGCAACCGGGCGTGGCCGGCGGGTTGCTGTCGCTGGGCACCAACCGCATGGAAGCGCCCGCCGCCCTGAAGAACATGCCCGCGACCGGCAACCGCTACGCCAACCGCCAGCAGGCGGTCCGCCTGGCCTACCGCGCGCTGGAACTGTTTCCCGACGCGCCGTCCGCCTTTCCGGCCGCGAGCCTGCTCGCGGAAACGTATCGGGACGTCAAAGACCCCGATCGCCTCGACAAGCTGGCCGATCAACTGGCCGCCCGCTTCGGCGACCGGCAACCGCGCCTCGGCCATATCCTGCAATGGAAAGCCGACGCCGCCCGGATTCGCCAGGACAAAGGCGCTGAAATCGACGCCCTGCGCCAGGCCCTCGCCGCCGCCTTGCGTCTCGACGAGCCGGCGGACGCGGCAGAGATTCAACAACGGTTGATCGCTCTTCTATTGAAGGAAAAGCGCTATCCGGAGGTTCTGGCGCTCAAGTGGGAGCGGGTCGAACGCTACCCGCAGGACGAAGCCGCGATGCGCGATCTGCTCAAGTTCACCGAGGAGAACAAACTGTTCGCCGACGAGGAACGCGCCTATCGCCGCGCCATCGAACAATTCGACCGCCGCGCCTGGAGCGACAAATTCGCCCGCTGGCTGCTGCGCCAGGAACGGCGGCAGGATTTCGAGGCGCTCGTGCTCGACGCCGCCGCCAAGCTGGGCGAAAACGAATTGTCGAAATTCATGCAAAACCTGGTCGGCGAGGAATCCCGCCAAAAGGCCGGCGACCTCTTTTTCGAAAAAGCCTACATCGTGGCGCTCGGCCGCTTTCCGGCCGACATCGGCATGAGCCGCCGGCTGCTCGACTTCTACGAAAGCAAGGGCTGGAGCAACGGCGGCGAGATCGCTTACCAAGACAAGTTCATCGATCTGGGAATGCGCGTCTTCGCGCTGGATGCCGCGCTATCGCGGCGACTGACGCAGCGGCTCGCCCAGCGGGGCATGATCGCCGGTCTGCGGCAGCGGCTCGAGGCGAACCGTACCGTGCGCCCGGTCGAGCTGCTCCTCTGGACGCGCCTGCAGGAACACGACTCGCAATACGAAGCGGTCCGCCAGGGGTACGCCGCGCTGGACGGCCTCTGGCCCAAGAGCCAGCGCGCGACCCTGCCGCTGGCCGTGGCCTCCCGTTCGCTGGCCGACAGTTACCGGGTGCGCGACGTTTCGCTCTACGCTCAGGCCGCGACGGCTTACGGCCAACTGGCCGACCGGTCGCCGCTGGAGACCGAAAACCGCGTCTTCCAGGGCGAGACGCTGCTGGAAGCGGGCCGCCCGCGCGACGCCGTGGCGAACTGGGAAAAGCTCATCGCCGCCGCGCCCGGCGACGCCAACCGCTGGTTGGAACTGGCGACGTTGTACTGGGATTACTACCGCCCGGTCGAAGCCAAGAACACGATCGCCGATGCCCGCCGCACCCTGACGCAGCCGGAATTGTTCGCCAAGGAAATGGCTTATCTGCTGGAGGACGAGGGGCGCATCGACGCCGCGGTCGACGAGTTGGTCATCGTGGTGCTGAACCAGGATTATTCCGCCGGCATGTACGAGGCGAAACAACGGCTCGACTACCTGGTGCGGGCCCGCAAGACCACCGACGACACGGTCGACGCGGCGTTCTGGCGTCGCTTGGAACGGCCGGAGGGCAAGAGCGAGGAAGGCCTCGCGTATCTGCAGTGGCGGCGCGACCGCAACCAGGTCGAGGCGGCCAAGCGCGCCGCTTATCGCCTGCTGCCCAAGTACGGCGACACCGTGTTCGCCGAGGGGGCGAACGAAATGTTCGCGACCTACGGCGACGATCCCGGCGTGAAAGCCTGCCTGGAACGCTTGCTGGCGATCAGCGACCACGACCCGGTCATGGTGCAGCGGCTGGTCGTCTACCATGAAAACCGGCGGGAAACCGCCGAGGCCGATCGGCTCGTGCGTGAACTGGTGGACCGCGCCGCCGACTCGTCCGCCCGGGCCGCCGCCCGCCGGTTCGCCGCCGACTATTTCTGGCGCACCGAACGGCGCGCGACCGCCCTGTCGTATTACCGCTTGCTGGCCCAAGAAGGCGAAGATTACGGCCGCACGAACCGCTGGCTCGTTTACGCCGACCGCTGCCTGGAGGACGACCGCCCGGACGACGCGCTGGCGGCGCTGGCCGAGTTGCGGCGCGTCGAGCCGACCGACGCGACCATCGTGGGCGCCATGGCCAAGGCGTACGCCGCGAAAAACGACCGCGCCGGTCTGGTGGCGTTTTACCAAGAGGTCCTGAAAAACCTGCGCGACGCCCAATTGAGCGGCGACACGAAAAAGGATCGCGAAATCGAACTGCGCGGCAAGTTGATCGAGGCGCTGACCGCCCTGAAACAGCCGCGCGACGCCATCGAGGAGCACATCAAGATCATCAACCGCCTGGCGCCCGACCCCGCGCCCGTGCTGGCGGCGCTCCGCTACGCGAAACGATACGATCAGACCGCGCCGCTGCTGGCCTATTACGAACGCGAGGCCGAGCGCGCCCACCGCGACTTCCGCTGGCAATACGTCACCGCCCTGCTTGACGAGGGCCTGGGGCGTTACGCCGCGGCGGCCGCCATGATGGACAAGGCCGTCGCCAACGAACCGCAACGGATCGACCTGCTCGAAAAACGCGCCCAGCTGCTGATCAAGGCCGGCGATTTCGACCAGGCCATCGCCGTCTACCGCACCCTCGACAGCCGCCGCTTGTCCGGCGTCGATTATCAACAACGCGTCGCCGAGGTGCTATACCTGGCGAACCGGCCCGAGCAGGCCGAGCAATGGCTGAACCGGATGCTGGCGGCTCCCGACGTGGACGTGTCCCGGGTGGTCGCGGCGGCCCGGCTGGCCGAACGCTTCAACCGGCCTTACGCCTCGCGCGGTTTTGCCGTGCAGGCCATGAATCTGATTCTCGATCAGCCCGACAGCCGGCAGGCGGACGGCGATTTCTATTGGCTGTGGCTGCGCGGTTGCCTGGAAACCGGCGGCATCGACCAGGCGATCGTCGACCTGGACGGCGTGCGCCGGCTGCTGCAAACCGCGCGCGAAAGGACCCATCCGATCGGCCGGAAGAAAATCGACGAAACCCTGGCGAAGATCGACGCCCTGAGCACCAGCGCCTTGGCGTCGTGGCTCGGCCAGTTCGCCGACGGTCCGGCGCGCGCCAAGTCCGCCGACCTGTTCGCGTCGCTGCTCCGGCAAAGCATTCCCGCCGATCCGGCCAAGCGGCAGGAGGCGTTCGGCAAGGCCGTTCGCGCGGCCTCCGTCGCCATGCTGCCCGCCGTGGCCGATCAACTCGCGCGCGAGCAGTTACGCGATTTGGACACCCAGTTGGCGAGCGCGACGGACAAGCCGAAAATCGACGCGCAGTTGGCGGCGCTCCTGCGCCAACAGGCGAAAACCAGGCCATGGCCGGCGTTGCTGGCCGACGCTCTGGCCCTGCCGAACGGCGGCCGGGAAACCGCGACCCTGACCGAACAGGCCGTGCTGGCGCGGGCGAACGGCGATTCCCGGGAAACGGAAATTCTCGGCCGGCTTTACGGCCGCGGCACCGACAAGACCCTGCGCCGGCCCCAGCCGTTGCAAAGCCGTTATTTCGGCCTGCTCGGCGACGCGCCGCTCGATCAACTGGTGAACGGGCCCTACGTGCAGCCCGGCCCGCTGACCTACTGGCTCGCCGAGCAAGGGCAGACCGCGCGCCTGGTCGCCGCGTTGACCAACCACTATCGCGACCAGGATCCGCGCTGGCTGCTGTCGAAAAAAGCGCTCGCCTACCAGGCCGACCCGGCCTTCGCCAAACAGGCCCGGGAAGCCGACGCCGAATTGCTCGGCCTGCCGCTGCAGATCGGCCGCCGGCTCGACGCCAAGCCGGCGCCCGGTCAGGTGAAGGAAAAACTCTGGACGCACTACGCCACCGGCTATGCCAACTGGCTGCTGTCGCAAAACGATCCGGCCGGCCTGCCGCTGCTGTACGCCGGGCCGGAACGGCACCCCCTCTCCGCCGACGCCTATCTGCAAGCGGCGACCGATCTCGACCGCGCCGGCCGCTATCCGGCGGCGGAAACCTTCCTGGAGCAGGCGGCGCAATTGGCCGCCGGTGACGAGATGATCGTCGCGCGCGCGCTACATCTGTCGCGGCAGGGCAAAAACGGCGCCGCCGCCGATCTCTTGGAAACCTTGATCGCCAAACCCGAAACGCCCCTGCCCACTGTTCGCCGTTACGCCGAGTTGATGGCGCAAGTCGACCGCGCCAAGGACGGCCTGAATCGCTGGCGCGAAATCCTGCTCGCCCGGCTGCCGTTGTTGACGGCTTACGCGCGCCGCGACGCGGCCGGTGAATGGCTGTCCTTCGCCCGGCAAAATCTCGGCGACCACTGGACCGCGAAACAGGCGCGCGACCTCCTGGCCGACGCGAGTTTTTCCGCGGCCGACCTGAGCACGCTGATCGATGAAGAAACCGTGCCGCCCGCGTTGACCGCGTGGCTCCGGTCGTTGGTGCTGGAACGGGCCGGCGGCGACGTGCGGCTGACCGTCTACGCGCGGCGCGGGTTCGCCGAGGCCGCCCTGGCCGATGCCCTGACGGCCCGCGACAAGAAGCTGGCGCAACGGGCGCTCGGCTTCCTTGCCGCCAACGACCCCGGCGCCCTGGAAGAAAGCGAAACGCGCCTGCAGCGTCTGCGCGCCGCCGTTTACTTCGAAAAGCCGGAGACCGCCGAAGCGTTGGCCAAACAGTTCGTGAAAGACACCACCGATCAGAATCCGGTCGAGACCATCCGGCAACTGTTCGTGGCCGAACACCGCGCCGCGGCCGCCGATCGCGTCTGGCTGGCCTTCTACGAACCGATCCGCAACGACGAGGCGAAGTTGGAACGGTGGGATAATGAAAACGACCTGACCCGCGTTCCGGTCTCGGCCGCGTTCGTCGCCGATTTGCGCAGCCTGGAGGCGTTTCTGCGGCTGGGCGATCGGGCCGCCGCCGAGGAACGGATGATCGAACTCGAGGAAGCCGCCGGCGAGGATGAAAGCGGCCTCATCGAGTTGGCGAAAACCTTGCGGTCGACCGGGCAGTTCCCGCCGGCGGTCCGCCTGGCGGACAAAGCCGCCGCGTTGGCACCGGGCGACTCCGCGGTGCTGGCCGAGCGGATTCGTGCGCACCTGGCGGTCGGACAAAGCGCGGCCGCGGCCCAATTCCTGTCGGTTTTCTGGCGCCAGGGATCGGGCGGGCAGTTCCAACTGGACGGGTTGTTGCAAAGCCTGGCTTCGATCGCGGCCCAAAACAAACCGCAGGATTGGCGAACCGCCGCTCAATCCCTGCCGTCCGAGTTGCGCCCGTTCGTCCTGGCGCACCTGGAGCTGGCGGTGCAGGACGGCGCGGCGGCGGCGCGAATACTGGCGGCGGTGCCGGAACCGCTGCGTTACCCGGCGATGACCTGGCGATTGCGGGCCGCGGCGTATCGGCTGACGGGCGATGAGGCGGCGGAAATGCCGGCCGTCGCCGCCTACCTGCTTTACCAGCCCTACGACGCGCAGTTCGCCCGGCGTCTTGCCTGGCTGGAACTGAAGGCGACGCCGTTCCGCGGCCTCGCCCGCCTGGCCTACCACGGCCTGCCGCTGTCGCCCTGGCAGCGCGTCGACCCCTTGGAGTCCGCCGGTAAGGCGAATGAGCTCAAACTCTGGCTCGCTTCATTGCCGGTCGACGAGCAAAACCATCTGGTCGCGGACATCGCGCGTTCGTTCGCCAAAATCGACTGGCCGGCGGCAGGCGTGGGGATCGGCGAAGTGTCGCTCGCCCTCCTGGGCGACCAGGCGACCGACGATCTGCGGCAGGTCGTGAGCCGCCTGCAAAAACAGGTGGCTGACGCCAAGGCCGCGCGCCCGCGGCGCTTCATTCCCACCGACCAACTGGCGCAGTAGGAGCAAGCCATGCGCAAAGCAATCTGGTTACCGATCGTTCTGGCCGTGCCGGTGGCGGCATTGCTCGCGGCGTTGCTGGCGGCGGCGCCGCTGCGGTCCGCCGACAACCTGCTGACCCTGGTGCCCGGCCGGCCGCTCGTGGCCTTTCACACGGCCGACTTCGCCGGCCTGACCTCCCGCGTCCGGGAACTGCCGGCGGCGGGCGAATATCTGAAGAGCAAGGCGCGCGACGCCTACGCCGATTCCAAGCTCGCACTCAAGCTGGCCGATCGCGCCGAACGCCTGGGCGCGCTGGC
This sequence comes from Myxococcales bacterium, assembly GCA_012517325.1. Lineage (NCBI taxonomy): Bacteria > Pseudomonadati > Myxococcota > Myxococcia > Myxococcales > Myxococcales bacterium. Next base: position 40,805 of record JAAYVF010000015.1, read on the forward strand.
CGGCATGCCGCTGACCCTGGAGGCGCTGGTCGCTCACGCCCGCTCCGAAACGGTGCTGGCGCTGTACGACATCGGCGAATTGCAGTTTTTGCTGATCCTGCGCCTGCCGGCCGCCGAGCAGGCCGAACTGGCCTTCGTGAAAAACAAGGCGAAGTTCGCGCAGCGGATTTACGAGGGCCGGACCTATTGGTCGCAGATCGACTACGCGACGGGGATCGGTTTCCTGTTTTACCAGGAAGACGACCTGTTGTTCGTCGCCACCGGCGCCGACCTGCTCGAAGGCGCGCTGCTGGCCAAGGCCAAACCCGACGCGTCGCCGTTGCTCGTCCACGAGGCCGATTTCCAAAAACTGCCGGCCGTCAATCCGGAAGTCACCCATGCCGACGCCACGGTGTTTCTCGATCTGCAGCGCCTGCGTGACGACCGGTATTTCCGCGCTTATTGGGTCTGGCGGAACCGCGCGGAACTGGCCGCCGCCGACGCGGCGCTGGTCGGCTTCTCCTGCGACGGGCGCGCCTGGCGCGAGCAACGCGCCGTCCTCGGATCGGCGACCGCCGCGGCCGCGCCGGAATTGCGCTACGACGGCCGTGGCCTGGTCGCCTTTCAATCCGGCGGCGAGGGCGTGACCGCGCAATTGCGGTCGTTCCTCGGCTGGGACGCCGCCGCGTTGAATCTCGAAAACACCGCGACCGCCCGCCTGCTGGTCGCGGCGCCGTACCTCGATCCGCAAACCGGTTTGTGGTCGCTGCACGCCGGCGCGGTCCTGCGCGAAACGACCCGCACCCCGGCCGAGGTCGCCGGCACGGCCGCGGCCGATCTGCGCCAAACGCATCCGGCGCTCGCCGACCGGCTGTCACCCCAAAGCGCCGCAGACGGCGTCGTTTGCCTGGGCACGATGGCGGGCGCGCCGGGAATCTGCACCGCGCGGCAGGGCGATTTGTTGTTCCTCGCCGAGAGCGACGCCTTCTTGCGCGAGCTGCTCGCCCGCGTGAAGTCGGGCGAACCGGGCCCGTTGCACCGCGCGACGGTCGCCGGCGGCGCGGCGGCCGACCTGGCGAAATTTTTACGGCAGGCCGACGACCTGGGCGCGATCACCGACAGCGGTTCGGAATTCGCCTCGACCACCTTGGTCGACCTGCTGCGCTCCGCCGGTTCGTTCGCCGCCCTGTCTACGGTCGCCGTGCCGGTGACGGGCGGCTGGCGCCAGGAAACGGTCTGGCAGTGAAAATCCGGCTGATCCTTTGCCTCTGGTGGGGGGCGGCTGCCGTGTTGTGGGCCGCCGCGCCCGATCCGCCTTCCGCCTCGTATTGGCTGCTCTTGGACGCCGCGACCGGCCAGGTGACGGCCGAATCGGCCACGGGCCTGCCGCCGGACATGGGGGGGCGGCTCGTTCAACCCGGATCGACGTTGAAGCCGTTTCTGCTGGCGGCGGCCATGGAAGGCGGGCTGAAACCGGAACGGGCTTTCTATTGTCCGGCGCGGCCGATCACCGATCCGCCCGAGCGGCGCTGCTACCTCGCGGCGGGCCACGGCGGCGTCAATCTGAGCCAGGCCCTCGCGCAATCGTGCTCGGCCTACGCCCGGCAAGCCTGCGCGTTCGTCGACGCCGATCGCTACCGCCGCCTCCTGGAAGAGTACGGCTTGCGGGCCGGACTGCCGTCGCCCGAGCGCTTTCGCGCCTTGGGTTGCGAGGTTTGGATGGGCGCGAAACCCGGCCTCGCCGCGACGCCGCTGGAATTGGCGAACGCCTATCGCGCCGCCTTCGGCGGTGCGGCCAAAAGCAAACCGTTGACCGGACTGGCCTGGTTGCGCCAGGGATTGCGCGAATGCTGCCTCACCGGCACCGGCCGGCGCGTGCGGCAGGCGCAACCACTGCTATCGATCCTCGGCAAAACAGGCACGAGCGAAACCGCCGCTGGCCGCCAGTTGGGCCTCTTCGTCGGCCTGACGCCCGCCGAAAATCCGCGCCTGATCCTGGTTGTCCTGGTGGAAAACGCCGACGGCGCCGCCGCCGCCGAATTGGCAGGAAAGGTGGTCTGGAGTAGAAACCAAAACCGATGACGAACAGGGACCCGAATGAAAGTGCGAAAGATTGTTGACACTACCATGATTTTGACCGCTGTATTGGTTTGGCAACCCAGGATGTATTGTATATCCTCACTGCTGTCCAAAACGATTCTAACCTGATTTAGCCTTCCTTGAAATCATGGCGTTTTTTGGACAGGTTTTCCCGGTTTACGGACGAGGTGGTCGGTTTCGAAGCGCGCCTGCTGTCCCAGACTCGGCAGGGGCAGGAGCAATTGGCCGATTTCCGGACCCAGAGGCGGCGTTTCGAAGGGATGCCTCGGAATTCCGCTCGAATTCCGGGCGAATTCCGGGGCGAATTCCGGGGACACATTACTTATCTCCCTCCGCTTTTCGGGCGAATTCCGTCTGGAATTCCGGGGACACATTACTTATCTCCCACCGCTTTTCGCTTTTCGGATTTCCGATGGATTTAGAGGGACAGTATCTACAAATTGGAATTTCTGGAGCATTATTTAACTCCATCCTTCGACCACCGTCGGAATTTCTCACA
>JAAYVF010000016.1 GCA_012517325.1 Myxococcales bacterium
AAACGCCGGCCAGCATGGCTTGCAATTCCTGCTTGCCCGGCATTTTCGACAGAGCAATCACTTGTTCCGCGGTCAGCCATTTGCCGCTGAGCACACCGCCCTTGATTTCCATCTTGGGCAGGGTTTTCGCGACATCGACCAATGCCTTGGTCGGCGAGACCGGGTCGCCATAGGCGAACAACAGGGCGTTGGGGCCGGCCAGTTGCTCGTCCAAAGCGGTGAAGGACGTGCCTTCGAGAGCGCGACGAACCAGCGTATTCTTGGCAACGAGAAAATCGCATTCGCCGGAATGGCGCAGGGCCATGCGGAGTTTGCTCATTTCACCCACGGTCAGACCGCGATAGTCGACCAAGATCGCTAGTTGCGCCCGGGACGTGATGCTTTGCAGATCGGCGACAACCTTGGATTTTTCTTGGCGATCCAAATTTCGTATCCCCCCTTTCCTTTTCGGTTACCGCGCCGCCTCGCGCCGGGACGCGGGCCACCCGAAAGGGAGGGCCGATCGCCAAGCGGCAATCGACCATGGCCATACTTGCGTCTCGGTAGGTCGGTCGGCGCCGATTAAACCAAATTACTTTGGTGCCTACTGTCTCGGACGTTTGCAAACCGGATCCGCACTAGCTGTTGGACACGCGAAGGCCGATCCGGTTCAGCCTTCGCTCATTCCGCTCGGAGTTAACGCAACCGCACCTGGATGTCGGCCGGGTCGATTTTGACGCCGGGGCCCATCGTGGTGCTGATGGAAATGTTTTTAAAATAGGTGCCCTTGCTGGTATGCGGCTTGAGCCGCAGCAGTGTATCGGCCAGCGCCAGCAGATTGCCGCAAAGCTGCTCGATCGAAAAGCTCTTCCGGCCGATCGGGGCATGCAGGTTGCCGCCCTTGTCGACGCGGAATTCGATTTTGCCGGCCTTGGCTTCCTGCACGGCTTGCGCCACGTCGAAGGTGACCGTGCCGGTCTTGGGATTGGGCATGAGGCCGCGCGGACCCAGGACGCGACCGAGCTTGGACACGACTTTCATCATGTCCGGGGTCGCCACGACACGCTCGAAATCCATCCAGCCGTCCTGAATCCGCTGCGCCAAATCCTCGGCGCCGACCGCTTCCGCTCCGGCATCCTCGGCTTCCTTGACCTTCTCGCCCTGGGCGAAGACGACGACCCGCACCGTTTTGCCGGTGCCGTGCGGCAACAGGCAACTGCCACGGACCATCTGATCGGCGTATTTCGGATTCACGCCCAGACGGAAGACCGCATCGACCGACTCGTCAAAGCCGGCGGTGCCGGCGTCGTGGCACAATGCCACCGCTTCATCGACGGTATACGTTTTCTGGCGCTCAATTTTCTTGGCCGCCTCGATGTATTTCTTGCCCCGTTTCGGCATTTCCAACTCTCCCAGTCCGCGTCGTTATTCGACATCGATCCCCATCGAACGGGCGGTGCCGGCGATTGTCTGGCACGCTTCGTCGAGGTTGTCGGTATTCAAGTCAGCCAGTTTCAGTTTGGCGATTTCCCGCACCTGATCCCAGGTGATTTTGCCGACCTTGGTTTTATTCGGCACGCCGCTGCCCTTGGCGATGTTGGCGTATTTCTTGATCAGAATCGAAGCCGGCGGGCTTTTCAGGATGAAGGTGAAGGTACGATCCGCAAAGATCGTCACTTCGACCGGGATGATCATCGCTTCGGCCGCCTGCTTCTGGGTTTTTGCGTTGAATTGCTTGCAAAACTCCATGATATTCGCGCCGTGCTGGCCCAGGGCCGGGCCGACCGGCGGCGACGGCGTCGCTTTCCCGGCGGGGACTTGCAGTTTAACTTTTGCCAGAACTTTCTTCGCCATGATGCGCCTCATCTAAACAGGCCGTTGAAAAAGGTCGTCCTGGCCTTTTTCAACTACGCTCAACAAAAAGCGTGGTTTTTATTTCGCTTCATTTCCGGCAACTTCGGAAGTTGCCGGAAATGGCGATCCATCCATGGACCGCACGCAGGGTGTTTTTCAACACCCTGCTAAAGGGTGAGTCTGCTATTCCGCCTTTTCCACCTGGAAGAATTCCAGTTCGACGGGCGTCGTCCGGCCGAAAATGGAGACCATCACCCGCAACTTGCCTTTATCCGGTTTCACTTCATCGACCAAACCGGTGAAATTGGCGAAGGGGCCTTCCGTAATGCGGACGGTTTCGCCCTTCTCGAATTCCACCTTGGGAACCGGCCGCAGCGAACCTTCGCTGATCTGCCGGGTAATCCGCCTGACTTCTTCTTCCGGCACCGGGGGCGGGTTTTTCGCGCCGCCGACGAAGCCGGTGACTTTCGGGGTCGATTTGACGACGTGGTAGGTCCGTTCGTTCATTTCCATCTTCACCAGCAGGTAGCCGGGGAAGAATTTGCGCGTGGTGGTGCGTTTGGATCCCTTGACCATTTCGACCACTTGTTCGGACGGGATCAGTATTTCTTCCAGGTTTTCGCCGAGGCCGTGCGCCTTCATGCGCTCTTCGATCGCCTGCTTGGCTTTCGCCTCGTACCCGGAATAGGTATGGACCACGTACCACTTGCAATCGGCCATTATCGGAAATCCTTACAGGTTCAAGAATCCGGTGATGATTTTACCGATCAAGACATCGACCACGAAAAAATAGACCGCAAAGACGAAACAGACCGCGATCACGACCCAGGTCGAGGCCACGGTGACTTCGCGGTTCGGCCACGAGACCTTTTTCAGCTCGATCCGAACTTCCTTCAGGAACGTTTTAATCTTATTAAACAACGCCTGATCCCTTTTATCAGCACGATCGGCCGCGGCCGCACGGGGCGTCCGCGGCGATCGTGGAAGATTCGCGCGTTATTTGGCTTCCTTATAGACCGTGTACTTACGCAACTTCGGATTGTATTTTTTCAGCTGCAACTTGTTGGGATTCTTTTTCTTGTTGCGCGTGGTCGTATAGTGCCGCAGCTTGGTTTCGGTGCATTCCAGGATCACGATTTCGCGAGCGCCCTTGGCCATCGTCGTCTTTCCTCGGCTTACGCCAGAATTTTAGTGACCACGCCGGCGCCGACGGTCCGGCCGCCTTCGCGAATCGCGAACCGCAGGCCTTCTTCCATCGCAATCGGCATAATCAGTTCCACGCCAATATGCACGTTCTCGCCCGGCATGATCATTTC
>JAAYVF010000017.1 GCA_012517325.1 Myxococcales bacterium
CCATCGACCAATATGTCCGCTGGTACAATGAAAAACGAATCCACTCGGCGCTCGGTTACCGGACGCCGAACGAGGTCGAAGCGGCTTACCTCACCCTAAAAGCCGCCTAAATCTGTCTTGCTTTCGGGGGGACACTACGCTATCAAATGGTTTTTTTTGAATTGCCCTCACCCCGGCTTCGCCGACCCCTTCGGCAAGGCTCAGGGCAGGCCCTTTCCCGTTTTGCAGGCGAGGGGATCAATGCCTTGGTAATGTAGGGGCGACCCGATGTGGTCGCCCGGGGCCGTGTTTTTTAACCGCCCGCTTGATCCGAAGGGAAGGCGGTTGCTAAGATCGGCGCGACCCGCAAACCGGAGGCGCAAACTGAAATACGGACAAACGATCGGGCTGCTCGTCGTCGCCTGCCTGGCCCTGGCGGCGGCGGACGACGGTCCCGTCACGCAAGCGTGGCAGGCGGCGGACGGCGCGCGCTATTGGCGGGTGTCGGCCGACGGCCGGACGCTCTGGGAACTGGCCGACGCCGACGGCGACGGCAAGGTCGACGTCGCGATCTTCCCGAGCGGCGACCGCTACGCGCGGGTCGAGATCGACACCGACGCCGACGGCGCGGCCGACCGCGTCTACCTGTTTCAGCCCGACGGCGCGGCGGCCGGCTACCTGGACGCGAACGGCGACGGCGTCCTCGAAACGCCGTCCGGCACGCGCAGCGAGCGCGAAGCCACCCTGCGCGAGATCGGCCGCGGCGGCAAGCTATTTAAAAAGGCCCTCGAAATGCGGCTGCTGGCCGGCGGCGCGGAACTGCGCGCCAGTGACGAACCCGCACCCGCCGCGTGGCCGCCGTTCTCCCGTCCGGCGGGCGAGGAACTGTCGTTCGAATTGCGCCTGACGCTGATTCCCGTCGGCGACGCGGCCATGCTGCAGCGCCAAGACGATCCGATTTTTCTCGGCCAGTTCGTCTTCGCCGCGCGCGCCGGGGTGGGTCGGTCCTTCGGCGCCCGGCCGATCGCGTTGCGCACCGATCCCTCCGAACAGATCGCGCCGCTCGCCGGCCGGTTGGCGGTCGACCTCTACCCGGTGTGGGTGACCGAACCGGCGGCGGACGGGTCGACGGCGAAGAAGCTGATCCTGCAATTGAGCGGTCGCCTGGACGCGGGCCGCGCCCTCGACGAGCAATTTTTTCTCACCGAAACGCTGGCCGATTTCCGCCCGGCCACGATCACCGTGCCCGTGCGCGACTTCGCCGGCCGCGTCACCAAGTCGCTGCTGGTGGAAGTGCGGCGAAAGTAACCGCCTACAACCCTCTGACGATCACCTTTTCGGCGTAAGGCTGGGCGCGCAGGGCCAGCGACCGGACCTTGTCGGGCGGGTAGGGTTTGCGCTCCTGGTAGGTTTCCTCGAGCACGACGCGGTTCTGGTACTGCTGGAAGGCCCACAGTTTCGCGCCCTGCAGGATGCGGCCCATCTCGTCGATCGACGCGTCGTCCACCAGCCCCGGCACCACCGTGGTGCGGAACTCGTAGGCGATGCCGCTGCTCTTGATCGTCTCGACGGATTCCTCGATGTGGTGCAGGTTGACCAGCGTTCCCGCCGCCTCGCTGTAGCGCGAGGGCGCGGTTTTCACGTCCATCGCGATATACTGGACGAGGCTTTGTTCGATCAGCCGGGCCAGGATGTCGGGATGGTTGCCGTTGGTGTCGATCTTGATCGGCAGGCCGGTTTCCTTTTGCAGGCGCTCGAGAAAATCGACGATCGCCGGGAAGGCGAGGGGTTCGCCGCCGGTCACCGTGACGCCGTCGAGCATTTTGCGCCGGTTTTGCAGAAAATCCAAAACCTCGCGCCATTCGATTTGCGGCAGTTGCGGATCGATTTTGACCAGGCCGGGGTTTTGACAGAACGGACAGCGGAAATCGCAGCCGGCCACGAAGAGCACGGCGGAAATGTTACCCGGAAAATCGATCAACGACAGCCCTTGGATGCCCGCGATGCGCACGCGTGAAACTCCTCCGGTGATTCGCGCCGCGGCGAATCGCTAGCCGGGTGACCCCGCAATGTGGATGCGACGAACTAAGCGCTCTGCTGGCTGAGCGCGGTGGTGACCGTCGGTGTCTTCGCCGCGAGCGCGGCGTCGAACATTTTACCGGTCAGTTTGAAAGGCAGCCGGTCGGCGTATTCGGCCTGCTTGCCCTTGTTCCATTGCTGGACCGGGCGATAGTAACCGACGACGCGACTGTACACTTCCGTCTTGTGCTTGCAACTCATGTCTCTTCTCTCCTCCTCCCCCGTGACTCCATTGATCGTTCAGCGACGCTTCCGTTTCCCCCAACTTCAGCTCTTCGCTTCAGACCCCCTGGCGGTCCCGAGCGGCCGCCATTTCCAGACCGGCAAGCACTTCCAAAGCCCTGTCAGTAAGGGCATTCGAAATGTTCGCCGGGGATATAACCGTGTTCCGGGCAGATCGTGAACGTCGGGGTGAGCGAGTAGTACGGCAGCCGGTAGTTTTCGGCGATCCGCCGCACCAACTTTTTCACCGCGTCGATGTTGTCGATCTTTTCGCCCACGAAGCCGTGCATCACCGTGCCGCCGGAGTACAGCACCTGGAGGTCGTCCTGGTGCTCGAGGGCCTCGAACAGGTCCTCGGTGTAATTGACCGGCAGGCACGTCGAATTGGTGTAATAGGGTTCTTCCTTGCCCTGGTGGAAGATGTCGGGATACTTCTTGGCGTCGATCCGCGCCAGCCGGTAGGTGGTGCCTTCGCCCGGCGTGGCCTCGAGGTTGTAGAGGTTGCCCGATTCGTCCTGGTAGGCCAGGAGGTTGTCGTTCATGTGGATCAGCGTGCGCGTGGCCAGAGCCTTGCCCTCGGGCGTGGTGATGTCCTTGCCGATGAAGTTGACCAGCGCCTCGTTCATGCCGATCAGCCCGATGGTCGAGAAGTGGTTGTACCAGTAGGAGCCGTGCGAGACCCGCACCGCGTCGAGGTAGTGGCGGGTGTAGGGGTACAGGCCCTGCTCGGTGAAGCGGTCGAGCACCTTGCGCTTGAGCTCGAGGCTTTCCTTCGCCTTTTCCATCAGAAAGTCGATCCGCCCGAACCAGCTCCGCTCGTCGTTGGCCTCGTAGCCGACGCGGGGCAGGTTGATCGTCACCACGCCGATCGAGCCGGTTTGCGGGTGCGCGCCGAACAGGCCGCCGCCGCGCTTGTTGAGGCGCTTGCGCAGTTCGCGCTCGTCCAGCCGCAGCCGGCAGCACATCGACCGCGCGTCCTCGGGCTTCATGTCGGAATTGACGAAATTGGCGAAGTACGGGATGCCGTAACGCCCGGTCATCCGCCAGAGGATGTCGAGGTTCTTGTTTTCCCAGTCGAAGTTGCGGTGAATGTTGTAGGTCGGAATCGGGAAGGTGAAGATGCGGCCCTTGGCGTCGCCGGCCATCATCACCTCGCAGAACGCCCGGTTCAGCACGTCCATCTCTTCCTGGAACTGGCCGTAAGTGTCGCCGGTCAGCTCGCCGCCGAAGGTCACCGCCTCGTCGGCGAGGTTCGGCGGGCACACCAGGTCCATCGTCACGTTGGTGAAGGGCGTCTGGAACCCGACGCGCGTCGGCACGTTCAGGTTGAAGATGAATTCCTGCAGGCACTGCGAAACCTGCTTGTAATCGAGCTGATCGTAGCGGACGAACGGCGCCAGGTAGGTGTCGAAGTTCGCGAAGGCCTGCGCGCCGGCGCTTTCGCCCTGCAGCGTGTAGAAGAAATTGACCACCTGGCCCAGGGCCGTGCGCAGGTGGCGCGGCGGGCCCGATTCGACCTTGCCGTAGACGCCGCCGAAGCCGCGGTAGAGCAGGTCGCGCAGATCCCAGCCGCAGCAGTAGGCGGAGATCTGGCCCAGGTCGTGAATGTGGAAATCGCCGCTCTGGTGCAGGCCGCGGATTTCCTCGGGGTAGATTTTCTTCAGCCAGTATTCGGTGCTGATCTTCGAGCTGATGTGGTTGTTGAGCCCCTGCAGCGAGAAGCTCATATTCGAGTTTTCGTTGATCCGCCAATCGGTCTTTTCGAGGTAGGAGTCGATCACTTCCACCGCGTCGGAGATCATTTTGCGGGCGTCGCGCAACTGCGCGTGCTCGTTGCGGTAGATGATGTAGCGCTTGGCGATGTCGGCCAGATTGTTGTGGATCAGGCGATTTTCGACCAGATCCTGCACGTTTTCGACCGACGGGATGCGCTTGTCCTTGTAAAGCAGCGAAAGCAGATCGACGGTTTCGTCGGCGATCCGCTCCGCCGTCGCCAGATCCTTGCTGCCGTTGGCTTCAAACGCTTTGTAGATCGCTTTGACTATTTTTTTTCGGTCGAACGGAACCACTCGACCGTCGCGTTTGATAATCGAACGAATCATCAGGAGCCCTCCTGGAGCCCTTGAGGATGTTTTTTAAAAAGAGCCGACCCGTTGCTTCGCTGCGCTATTTCCTGGGTGGGTCGCGGTCACTGGATGTCGATTCTACTGGTTGCTTGGCCCACCAAACCCGGTGGTTTTGCCCCGCACAAAAGGCCCGACTTTCAAAGATGAGAACCGGCTTTAAGGTTCTTCGTCTATGATCTGGAATCTAAAGCTAAATCTGTTTTTAAGCAAAACTACCAAGCAAGGATGAATGCTAGGACATCCGCCGCAAATCTGTCAAGGAAAAAATCTAGATGTTGTGGAAAAATTCCGCACACCCCCCTATAAGTAGTATTGTTAAAAAACACGACAATTTCCGCTAAAAACCTTTCTTTTTTCAGCTTTTAAGACGGCGTTTTCAGTGCCGGAAGGTCCAATAACGCTCTTTATTGGAAAACAAACAGAAGCTTAATACGATTTTCATCGACCGTGTACGGCAGGGAAATAAGGTATGAACGCGACCGGTCGTGGCAACTGGAATCAAGGTCTACAGCGGCAAATGGCTGAAATCGAGAAAATTCACTTCCAAGAACATCGTGATAAAAACTGCCCAAGCTGTAAGGAAGAAACCTGCGGTTTTTTCCGGTGGCCTATTATTTTTAAAGGTGCTAATGGGGTGCTTCAACTTTTAGGAAGTGACCATTTCCAAGCCTGCAAAATATCAATACGAATAAAAGATTCTTCAATTCGTTCAGAAGCGCCACCTCTTGATTTTCAAATTCAGGGCCTAAGGAAAAGCCCATTTGCGCGAAGAAAGCGGTTACCGGGATATCCTTCCAGATTATTAAAAACGTTTTGTTACGGACAAGAATGTCAAATGACATAAAGTGGTAAAGATTTAAGCAATAAGAGTTCAATATAATTAGTATCTATTATAATATAATATCTTTTGAGTATGTAAGTAGTGAAAATTCAAAAAAAAATGATTAATAAATATCTTGTGTTTTATTATAAAAATACCTAGATTATAGCTAAATATTTTTTGGAGGAGATCATGCGAAAATACCTGCTCGCGATTGTTCTGGTTTTCGGTTTGTTGTTTTCTTCGATACTAGTAGCCGATGATGATGTCATGCTTTTCCCCTTAATCTACTCTGTCTATGAGTGCGGCACATCACCAGGTATCCTTGATCTCACTTCGTTATTCCAAGGATATATTGACGAAATGGAGGAGTATTCATGGAGTGTAATTGAATTAAATGATTCATCAAATAATGTAAAAAGGACTATGTCAGACTGCGATTTAACTTCTTATGGTAGAGACGACGTCAATCTTGAACCATATGATATCGCCCTAATTGCAGGACATGGACAGTCCTCTGATTTTAGGGGCGAAGGTGACGAATATAGATTTCAAGGGAATAAATTAGCAGGCTCTAATTGTTATGTTTATCCACGAACAACCATGTCTCTGGGTGCAGCAAGTTGTGGTTCTTCTTCCGATATTGATTTTTTTCATTTGCATAGTTGCTATTCAATGGAACTGACAAATCAGTCCTATAGCCATACTTGGCGACCAGCTTTCCATGGAGTACATATGATCAGTGGTTATGATGGTAAAGTAGATTTTAATATGCACCAGGAATATGAGATATTCGCCCATAATGCCCAAAATGATTCAGTTGCTTATAATTGGACAGATATGTGGGAGGATAATGTTTGGTGCGTTCGAGTGGGCGATGATCTTTTTGTTTGTTGGGACCGCTGCCCAGTTATTTATACCTCGGGAACTTGCAATAGTGATTTAACTAGTAGAATTGAAAATGAAACATACGGTAATCGCCAAGGTTTTGGTCACGTTTTGAACCCTACATATTTTAAACGTTTATCGATCGAAGGTTGCGCCGGGTATTAATTTGGAAATTTGTCCGTGACGGTGAAGGCAAACGAAAACATTCAACGATGGGAGTGATAAGCATGAAGAAGGTATCTTTCCTGTTAATTCTCTTCTTTCTGTTGACTATCTCAAGCTTAACAAACGCAGTGGAAAAAATCCCCATTTTTAAGTATAAGGATAGTATTGATGATTCCCAAAGTCTCCTGCTTGAGGATGCCGGTGTTTTCAACCTAGACTATTCCGAAGCGGAATACGATTTACGGAACGGATTTATGGAACTGAATGGCCCAGGGTATGAATTGCGTCTGAATGAAAATTCCGGGCATTTATTTCTACTGAAACAAAATATTGAGCGCAGAGAAGTCGAGGAAAGTGATTTGAGTGTGAATTCGAATTCACTCGAAAGGGAAACACTTTACTTACTTGAAAAGCTTGGAATCAAGAATACGGAAATCGGCGACATTAATACCGTGCGAATTGTCTCTCAATTGGAGGATAAAGAAGGAACCCTGATTGGCGATGAAAAAATTGCCGGTTTTATTGTGTCGGTAAAAAGGCGGATCAATGGCATCCCCGTCTTCCAAGGCGGAGCAAAATTTTCTTACAGTATCGATGGTGTTTTGTGGAGAGCGGATATTCGGTGGCGGCCAATCGAGGATACGCCATTTGGATTTTTTACCAAAGTTACAGACGATGAAATCCAATACACTATCGATGCGATTCTCAATGAGAAAATGAATGGCGGCAAACCTTTCTGGCAAGGGGGTTTTTTCTCCTATACGGAAGGCTCGGATCATGAAAAACGATCGATTATGGATTATAAATACATTTTCCAATATGAAGCGGTGGACGGAAGCGGCATCGAAATGTTGGAAATAGATGCTTTGAAGAACAAACACGAATAAGGAGGCGTTAAAATGAAACCGCCATTGATGATTAGCGATACAGGTTCGAGAATATCATTCCTGTTTTTGGCGGCTCTTCTGCTTATTTTATTCCTGCCGATGAGCTGCTCGGATAATGAAGACGATGACGACAACGATGGAGCGGCGGATGACGATACGCCTTCTCCCGAGGACTGTGTTCCCGCTGATGCGAGTGAGGAAAACCGGGATAACGCCCTGGCGATTCTTGATTATCATCTGGGCACTTACGAGGATCTGGACGGTTTGCAGCGGTTAATCGAATGCGATCCGGATGGTGAATTCGATTGGCCGCAATCTTACAATCCCGATGCCGGAGTCATATACAGCTATCTATTGCCAATCAAAATTACTTTGCTGGATACCGCTGAAGTGATCAGCGCCCGTTTGGACGTCGCATTCAACCCACCCGATGTCGACGATGGCGAAAGCATCAATGCCGGTTGGGTCAGCATTCTTTTCACCTATCAGGAAATTAGTATGGAGTATAGCCGCACGACGGCTTACAACGAATATCCGATTAAATTCCTGATCAACGACAACCTTTATCTTCCGGATCGGTGGAATGAATGGACCAAGGTTGACTAGGTTCTAGGCCTCTTGCCGGGGGAAATATTTCTCTCCCTTACACCTTCCGGAAATCGGCGATGGCGGCAAACAGCCCGACCACGGCGTGCAGCAGGTTGAGGCGGTTCTTTTTGATCGCCTCGTCCTTGTGCATGACCAGCACGTCGTCGAAAAACTGATCGACCTGCGGCCGGATGCCGGCGATGGTGACCAGCGCGGGCAGGATTTCGCCCGCCTTGACGTGCTTTTCGACCTCGCCGCGCACGGCGTGCATGGCCCGGAACAGCTCTTTTTCCGCCGGTTCGGTCATCAGCGCCTCGTCGATTTCGCCCGCGCCGGTGTAATCCTTGACGATGTTGCCGGCCCGTTTGAAGGCCGCCGCGAAGGCGTCGAAATCGGGGCCGGCGGCGAATTCCTCGACGGCCGCGAGGCGTTTGAGGGTTTCGGGGACGTGGTCGAACCGCACGGCCAGCACGGCCTCGGCGATTTCGGCCCTGGCGCCGCGCCCGCGGATGAAGTTGAACAGCCGGTCGCGGAAGAAGGCCAGGATTTCGGCCTCGAGGGTGGCCCGGTCGGCCTTGAATTTGTCCTCGACGCCGTCCAGCGCCTTGCGGACCAGATCGGTCAGCGGGACGTTCCAGCCGCGATCGGCCAGGATGTGCAGCACGCCCAGCGCCTGGCGGCGCAGCGCGTACGGATCGCCCGCCCCGGTCGGTTGCAGGCCGACGCCGAAGCAGGCGACGATCGAATCCAGCTTGTCGCACACCGAAAGCAGCGCGCCCGCCGCGCCGGCCGGCAACTGATCGCCGGCGAAGCGGGGCAGGTAGTGTTCGAAGATGGCGCCGGCGACGGCTTCTTTTTCGCTGGCGAGCCGCGCGTAGTACATGCCCATCACGCCTTGCAGTTCGGGGAACTCGCCGACCAGGCCCGTGAGCAGATCGGCCTTGTAGATGTGCGAGGCGCGCTTGGCCTCGTCGAGGGCCTGCGGGGCGACCTGGGCGCCGAGAAACACCACCAGTTTGCGGACGCGGGCGGTTTTTTCGGCGTAGCTGCCGAGTTTTTTGTGAAACAGCACGCCGTCGAGCTTGCCCGCCAGTTCGTCGAGGCTCTTTTTCTGATCCTGCTCCCAGAAATACCGGGCGTCCTCCAGCCGCGCCAGCAGCACGCGGCGATTGCCGGCGACCACGACCTCGGGATCATCGGCCTCGATATTGGAAATCACGCAGAACGCGGGCAACAGATCGCCCGAGGTATTTTCGAACGAGAAGTATTTCTGGTGTTCGCGCATCGTGGTGACCAGCACCTCGCGCGGCAGATCGAGGTATTTTTCATCGAAGCGGCCCAGGAGCGGCACCGGCCATTCGACGAGGTAGGTCACGTGGGTCAGCAGGTCCTCGTCGACGATCCATTTGCCGCCCAGATCCTTAGCGAATTCCAGTAGTTTGGCGCGAATCACCGCGCGGCGTCGGTCGGGGTCGACCAGCACCTTAGCGGCTTCCAGCCTGGCCAGGTAGTCGGCGAAATCGGCGACGGCGAATTCGGCCGGCGCGTGGAACCGATGGCCGCGCGTCAGGTTTCCGGCCGCGACGTCGCCCAGGGTCAGCGGCAGCACCTTGCCGCCGAACAGCGCGACGATCCAGTGGATCGGCCGCACGAAGCGGATTTCCGAATCGCCCCAGCGCATCGACTTGAGCCAGGGCAGGCCGAAAACGACCTCGGTCAGCAGGTCGGGCAGCAGGTCGGCCGCCGGCTTGCCGGCGATGGTCTTTTTCACGCCGATGTATTCGCCCTTTTCGGTCGGGAAGATTTGCAGTTCCTCGACCGCGACGCCCTGTCCGGTGGCGAAGCCGATCGCGGCCTTCGTTGGGTTGCCGGCGTGATCGTAGGCGACGCTTTTAGCAGGGCCGGTTTTTTCAATCAGGCGGTCGGGCTGGCGTTCGGCCAGTTCATCGATGCAAACGACCAGGCGGCGTGGGGTGGAAAAGACGGTCAGGGCGCCGTGCGCCAGGTCCAGCGCCTTCAGACGGTCGGTTAGCGCTTGCCGCAGGTTCGCCTCGGTTTCGGGGAGAAAACGAGCGGGGATTTCCTCGGTGCCGAGCTCGAAGAACAATTGGGTGCCGCTCATTGCTTTGCTTCCTCTTGCGGTTGATCGAGTTGCAGTTTGGCGCGGCGCGCCGGATCCTTGACGAGGGGGAAGCCCATTTTTTCCCGGGTCGCCAGCCAGCTTTCGGCGCAGCGGCGGGCCAGTTCGCGCACCCGCAGGATGTAGCCGACCCGTTCGGTGACGCTGATGGCGCCGCGGGCGTCCAGCAGGTTGAAGGTGTGGCTGCACTTGAGACAGTAATCGTAACCCGGCAGCGTCAGGCCGCGTTCCAGGCAGCGCTTGCACTCGGCCTCGTACTTGTTGAACAGGTCCAGCAGCATGGCCACGTCGGACACCTCGAAGTTGTAGGTGCTCTGCTCGACCTCGTTCTGGTGGTAGACGTCGCCGTAGGAAACGCCCGGGATCCACACCAGGTCGTAAACGTTGTCCACGCCCTGCAGGTACATGGCGATCCGCTCGATGCCGTAGGTGATCTCGACCGCCACCGGCTTGCAGTCGAAGCCGCCCGCCTGCTGGAAGTAGGTGAATTGCGTGATTTCCATCCCGTCGAGCCACACTTCCCACCCCAGGCCCCAGGCGCCGAGGGTCGGGCTTTCCCAGTTGTCCTCGACGAAGCGCACGTCGTGCTTGAGCGGATCGACGCCGAACGCCTTGAGGCTGTCGAGGTACAGCTCCTGGATGTTCTTCGGGCTCGGCTTCATGATCACCTGGAACTGGTAATAGTGCTGCAGGCGGTTCGGATTTTCGCCGTACCGGCCGTCGGTCGGCCGGCGGCTGGGCTCGACGTACGCCACGTTCCAGGGTTCCGGACCGATGCTGCGCAGGAAGGTGCTGGGGTTCATCGTGCCCGCGCCGACCTCGATGTCGTACGGCTGAACAATGACGCATCCTTGCCTGGCCCAGTAGTGAGTCAGGGCCAGGATCAGTTCCTGGAATGTCACGCCGCTTCTCCTTGTTGAGTTCAAGTCGTTTGGAACCTAACGTGAGCCGCCGGGGCTGTCAACGGGAAGCGGGCCGCTCGGGCTAAAGGAAATGGATGATTTGCCGCGGTCTTTCCGTGCGCCTGCCGGAGTCCACGCGGGGAGCGCTCTCACCCCCGACCCCATGCAAGGGCGAAGGGCGAAACTGCTTTCCCTTCTCCCTTCGTGGGAGAAGGGCAGGGATGAGGGGGAAATGCCGACCAATCCGTCATGCCGCCGCCCGCCAATCCGTCATGCCGCCGCCCGCCAATCCGTCATGCCGAACTTGTTTCGGCATCCCAAAGCCCGACCCCGAAAAAACCCGTGCCGTCGTTCCGTGCGCCAGTCGGAAACCACGCCGGGAGCGCCAGCGACTTGACTAGTGTAGGAGCGGCTTAGCAGCCGCGATAAAAACCCTCGCCGTCTAACCGTGCGCAAGCCGGAAACCACGCCGGGAGCGCCAGCGACTTGACTGGTGTAAGAGCG
>JAAYVF010000018.1 GCA_012517325.1 Myxococcales bacterium
ACATCAACCGCGAGCGGCTGAAGAAAGTGCATGCGCACCATCATCCGCGCGGCTAGACTGGCCGCGTTTCATCGCAAATCGCGCAAGGAATCCTCAAGCCAGGAGCGCAGGCTGGCGTCCCGCGTTTGCCGGTAGGCTTTTTCAAAGGCGTCTTTCGCGGCGGCACGATCGCCGCCGGACAGCAGCAGGTTCCCCAGCTCCACATACAACAGCGCCGTATCGGCATCCGGAATCCGGGACAGGTTTTCACGCAGAAATCGAATGGCGCTTGCCGACGATTCCAAGGCGGCGATTTTCCGATCGACGGTCAGGATCGTTTCAACCGTCGCTGCGGTATCGAACGGCGCGGTAAGTGAAAGTGCGAGACTTTCTTTCGCCGCGGTCAGGCGGCCTTGCCCGGCTTGCAGCCGCGCCAATTCCTGCGCGGAGTTGGCAAAAACCTCGTCTTTGATCGTCGCGTGCAGATTTTCCGTCAGTAATTTTTCGGCGGCCGCATATTCTTTCAATTCCCGTAAAATCTGAGCTTCCACCAGATTGACGCCCGGGATTTGTTCGGAGACCAGCGTTTCGCGTAGCGCGCTGACGGCTGACAATGCCGCCGGCCAGTCTTTTTTTTGTTGCGCGGCAAAAACCGTCAGCGACCGCAGCGTGTACCTTTCCAGGCGATCGGCCGAATGACGCGCCTCCAGATCCGCCCGATAATGTTCAAACAACTCCAGGGCTACCTTCCCCGTCCCGGCCAGAATCGCCAATTGTTCCAATGCCTGCACTTGCTGGCCGAACGACCGGCCGTTGGAAAAAAAGTCCGTCCAGACCGGCCGCGCATCCTCCATCCGGCCGTCCAGGGAAAGACTAAGAGCCAGCCGGTAACGGACTTCGTCATCGGCACGGAAATGGTGGTAAACCAATTGCAAGTCGGCCGCTGCATCCCGATACCGTCCCTCCCGGTATGCCGACAGACCCTTGTCGCGGAGCCCGACAAACCAGTCCGTGCCGATCGATTCCCGGTAAAAATCCGCCTCGCTCTTGCTCCGATAAGTGTTGGCGATGTCTCGATGATAAAAAGCCGTCATTCGGACGTTGTCGGCGATCGTGATCGTTTCTTTTTCGGGAAAAAGCGTGGCGGTCGCGGCGATGAATCGCCTGAAGTCAATCCATTCCGGATTCTTCGCGGTCCGGCCGGCGAGCGGCACCTCCGGCCAAGCGTCGCCGAAAGTATAAAAAACAGAGGATTGCGGCAAGGCTTCGGCAAAGAAGCGATTGTCGGGATTGAGCGTTTCGGTAAAAATCAATTGGCGATCGATCGCCAGGCGCGGTGCTGCAAGGAAGAGCAAATTGCCGAAGCGAAGATTGGTAATCGGACCATTTCCCAATGTGATCGCCAATCGTCTTTCCGGATGCGCATCGGCTTGCCTGACGAAGAATTCACTCACCTCTTTTTCGATCAATGACGGCGGTTGGGGTTTGTGCATTTCCACGAGGGCGAACCAACGATCACTGATCGGGTGGCCAATCATCGCCACCACCAAGCCGATATTCGCAAGCGCCAGGCAAAAATAAATGCCGGTCAGTCCGTAAGACAACCGGCGGACCCATTTCCTTTCCCAGAGATCCTTGGCGCAGTGCAACATCCAGATCGGCAAACCCATGAATGCCGCCAAAGGGTACCAGGGGCGTTTGGTAAAGAGCATGGTGAAAAAGAGAATCGGCACAAAAAAATAAAGCGCCAAAGCCAAATCGATTGGATTGAGTCTTTTTTCTTGAGCGCGAACAACCAATAAAGCCAACAAACCCGCCAGCAGCGGCGCGCCACGATAACTGACCAGCAACTGTCGGAGATAGTATCCGCTCCCAAACGAGATCTGTTGGGAATCACCCAGAAAATCAGCGCTGAATTCCGGCAGTAGCAGCCCCTGACGGAAGATCAGCCAAGCGCCGGCAACGATAATAAAGGCGGAAGTGAAGATCGTGCGGTTTGACCTTGCCTTTTCGCCACCCCACAACATGAGAAAAACGGCTGGCGGCGCAATGGGCAGCAAAACCACCGCCTTGCTCAGCGACAAGCTTCCCACGAGAAAGAACCCGAGCAAAATAACCAGCCGGTTATGGATTTCCTCGCTTAATAGCACAAGCGCCAAGAGGATTGTCGCGGCGGCCAGAACAGCCGTTTCCAGGTTGTAGGAAAAACCCATTTCCCAGGCCACCGGATTGGCCAGAAAAACCGTCAACGGCAAAATGGCGACGGCCGATCGGCGCGCCAGCGAAAGCCCCAGACAAGCAAGCGCGAACGCGGTCAGGAAAAAGAACCAGGTAATCGGAAGCACGTAAGACCAGTATGACTTTGGCGCCAATTGGGAAAGCGAGCCGCCGATCAAATAAAGCAGGGGTGGATAACGGGCCGACTGTCGGGAGATCAAATCATCCAGGGAGTTCCAGTTGTTCCGCAGTACATTGGCGAAACGGATGGTTGTCTCCAAATGCGTTTGCGAATCATGCCCGTAGATAACTCGATTTGTCTCGTGCCAGCCGACAAGTGCGCTGAGCGACGCAAAAAGAAGCAGGACAAGAATGATTCTTGTCCCAAAGGCGGTGAAGGATTTCAAACCATGGCCCTGGTTTATCGGCACGCGGTGGCCCTTTCACCCATTGAATGGCGATTTTTTCATATTATTTAGGTACAGGGTCCGACATTCGTCAACCGAACAAATGGAATCGCTTGGTTTTTGTCTTTATTCCGTCAAGGAAGTCCGCAACCAGGCGCGCAACTTTTCGTCTTTCGTTCTCTTATCGGCTTCTTGAAAGGCTTCTTTCGCGGCGGCACGATCGCCGCCGGACAGCCGCAGGTTCCCCAGCTCCACATACAACAGCGCCGTATCGGCATCCGGAACCCGGGACAGGTTTTCACGCAGAAATCGTATGGCGTTTTCCGCCGATTCCACCACGGCGATTTTCCGATCGACGATTAGAATCGTATTAACAGCCGCATTCGCATCGAACGGCGCGGTAAAGGAAAGCGCGAGGCTTTCTTTCGCCGCGGCCAGGCGGCCTTGTCCGGCTTGCAGCCGTGCCAATTCCTGTGCGGAGTTGGCAAAAACCTCGTCTTTGATCGTCGCGTGCAGATTTTCCGTCAGTAATTTTTCGGCGGCAGCATATTCTTTCAATTCCCGTAAAATCTGAGCTTCCACCAGATTGACGCCCGGGATTTGTTCGGAGATCAGCGTTTCGCGTAGCGCGCTGACGGCTGACAATGCCGCCGGCCAGTCTTTTTTTTGTTGCGCGGCAAAAACCGTCAGCGACCGCAGCGTGTACCTTTCCAGGCGATCGGCCGAATGACGCGCCTCCAGGTCCGCCCGATAACGGTCGAACAATTCCGGGGCCACCTTCCCTGTCCCGGCCAGAATCGCCAACTGTTCCAACGCCTGCACCTGCTGGCCGAACGAACGGCCGTGTCGAAAAAATTCATCCCAGACGGGCGCCGCATCCGCCTCCCGGTCGGCAGACGCCAGACTGAGAGCCAGCCGGTAGCGGACCTCGTCATCATCACCGTCGCGCCCATGGCGGTAGACGATTCGCAAATATGCCGCCGCTTCCGCGTATCGACCGGCATTAAAAGCCGCCATTCCTTTTTCCCGCAGCCGCGCGTACCAATCCTCGCCGATCGGCTCGCGGTAAAAGTCCGCTTCACTTTCCTTTCGGAAGGTGCGCGCCATTTCCCGATGATAATAAGCAGTCACCCGCAGGCCGTCGGCGAGAGCGATCGTTTCTTTTTCGGGGAAAAGGCCGCTCGTGTCCTCGATGAGCCGCACGAATTCCGCCCACTCCGGATCGGCGGCGGCATCGCCGGCGAGGGGCACTACCGGCCAGGCATCACCGAAAGTGTAGAAAACCGAGGATTGCGGCAGCGCCGCCGCGAAAACCCGATTGCCGGGATGAAGCGTTTCGGTGAACACCACCTGGTGGTTGATCGCCAGTCGCGGCGCCGCGAGGTAAAGCAGATCGCCGAAGCGATGCCGGCCGATCGGTGCGTTTTGCAGATCGATGGTCAGGCGCCGTTCAGGATGTGACGTCGCCTGGGCAATGAAGAATCCGACCAGCTCTTTTTCCGCCGGGGTCGGCGGTTTGGGTTTCCACAATTCCATGACCTTGAAGCGATGTCCGGCGATGGGCCGAAAACTCATGGTCGTCACGAGCCCGATGTTCAACAGCGCCAGGCCGGAATAAAGCCCGACCAATCCCAGGGAAAGCCGGCGGGCCCAGCGTCGATCCCACAAATCCATCGCGTTGTGCAGCAGCCAGACGGGTAATCCCAGAAACGCCGCCAGCGGAAACCAGGGCCATTGGGTCGGAACGGCCATGAAAAAGACAAACGGCACCAGAAAGAACAACGCCAGTGCGTAATCCGTTTCATTCAATCGTTTTTCGCGCGCGCGAACGAACAGCAACGCCAGCAATCCGGCGAACAACGGCAGGCCGCGATACTCGACTAGTAGGATTCGCGGGTAGTAAAGTAAGGCGGGTCTCGGCTCGCCGGACAGCCACGCGTAATCGAAAGCCACTCCCTTCAATTCCGCGAAAATCGTGTCGTACCGAAACAGCAACCAAAGGCCGGCGAATAGAAAAAGCGCGGCGCACGAGAGTCGGCGGACTCGTCTGGCCTCGGCGCTTCCCGCCACGGCGAGATAAATCGCCGCCGGCGCGAGCGGCAGCAAGACGACCGCCTTGGTCAACGAGAGCACGCCCACCAGAAAAAAGCCGAGGACCATGATCAGACGGTTTTTGATTTCCGCGCCAACCAGCAGAACCGCCAGGATCACCGACGCGGCCGCCAGAACGCCCGCTTCCAGGTTGTAGGAAAATCCGACTCCCCAGGAGATCGGGTTGGCGAGAAAAACCGTCAACGGCAAAAGCGCCGCGAACGATCGGCGCCCCAAGGAGATTCCGATCACGGACAGGGCCAGCAGGGTCAGAAGGTAAAACCAGACGATCGGCAACAGATAGGATCCGTAAAAGGTCGGCGCCAACAATGACGCGGAGGCGCCGAGTAGATACGTCAGCGGCAGGTAGCGGACCGATTGTCCGACGATCAGATCGGCAAAAGCACGCCAGTCGGTTTGCAATGCGGCGGCAAAGCGGATGGTGGTCATCAGGTGGGTTTGCGAATCGTGGCCGGTGGTGAGGCGGTTCGCGGCATGCCAGCAAACCAGGGCGCCGAGGGAGGCGAGCACGAAAAAGGCCACGATCCATGCCACACCAAGCCCGGAAAAGCCATCGTGACGGCGGCGTTCGATCGTCGGCACTCTCGGCGGTCCTTTCGCGGCAATTTCCTGAGACCTCCTATATGTATGTGCGTCGCCCCGCGCGCGTCAATCGAAATACCGCGCCGAGGCGTGATATTTCGCCCTCTTCCCCTGGCCGAGAAGAAAAGGTAAAGACATATTTCATGGATCTCATCGTATGCCGGATGAACGCCGATTGGGACGCCCTGGGCAGCATGATCGCCGCCCGCCGGTTGTATCCCAATGCCGTTCTGGCGCTCCCCGCCAACGCGCAGACCGCCTTCGGGGTCGAGGCCGCCGCGCTGTTTTTACGTTCGCTGCCCTTGCGAGACATCACGCAAATCGATCCGCAAGCCGTGAAACGGTTGGTGTTGATCGGCACGCGCCGCCTCGTGGAGATCGGTCCGTGGATCGAGGCGCTGACCGACCGGAAGCTGGAAATCCACCTGTACGACAACCATCCCGCCGCGCCCGACAGCCTGACCGGCACCCTCGAACTGGTCCGTGAAACCGGCGCGTGCGTGACCATCCTGACCCAGTTGGTGGCCGAACAGGGCCGTAAATTGATGGCCGACGAAGCGACCTGGGCGCTGGTCGGCCTGTTCGACAAAACCGCCGGATTCACCCTGCCCGGCACCACCGCCGAGGATTTGCGCGCCGCCGCCTTGCTGCTGGATTGGGGCGCCGATCTGCCGCTGGCGATCGAAACCGGCCGAGGCCGTCTGCGCCCCGATCAATTGGCCGTATTGCGCGATCTGCACGCGGCCGCGACCCGGCGACAACTCGATTGGCTGGGGATCGTCACCGCGGCGGTAAATGCACCGGAAAACACGCCCGATTTGGCGGAATGCGCCGCCCGATTGCACGAATCGCACAACGGCCAGGTGACGATCGCCGTCATTCGCCAAGGGACGCAAACACAGGTGTTTTGCTTCTCCAAGCTGCCGCGTTTGAATCTGGTTGCTCTGGCCGAGGAATTAGGCGGCGTTGGCGAATCCGACCGGTTCCAGGCGACCGTCGCGCACGCCGCTGGTAATGAACTGCTCGAAAAACTGCCGGAACGAATCGCCGGCCTTGCCCGCTTGCCGGTCCTGGCCCGGGATTTGGCCGATCCGACCGTGCCGACCCTTACCGTGACCGACACCGTCGCCGACGCCGTGAAGCGGATCGCCGAAACCGGCCTCGATGCACTGCCGGTGACGGACCGGGAAAAGCCCGCCGGCATCGTGCAGGTCGCGGAACTTCTGCGCGCTTCGCGTTTCGGATTGCAGCGAATGCCCTTGCTACGCCTGCTGGTCCGGCCGCCGCTCTTGTGCGCTCCGGAAACCGGCCTGGCCGAACTCGTCGCAACCGTCGAGCATGATCCGCAGCCCTATCTTTTCGTGGAACACCCGAACCGGCGCCATGGGATCGTCCGGCGCGAGGACGTTTTGCTCGCCCGCGCCAAACAATCGACCGCCGACCTTCCCTCGTTGTCGCGGACGCAGCGGGATTTTAACCTGCGCGACGCGTTGCCCGCCGATCTGGACGCTGTTTTGCGGCAAGTCGGAGCCCTGGCCTGGGAAATGGGATATCGATCCGCCCTGGTGGGCGGCCTGGTCCGCGATCTGATTTTGAAACGATCGAATTTCGACGTGGACCTCGTCGTGGAGGGTGACGCCCTGGGTGTGGCGCGCTCGCTGGCGACCCGTTTGGCGGCAAAGCTAGTCGAGCACGAGGATTTTCAGACCGCGACATTGGATTTCGGGCCTTACCGCATCGATGTCGCTATGGCGCGACGCGAATGGTACGACCGCCCCGGCGAATTGCCGCGCGTGCAGCCGGGAACGTTGCGCGACGATGCCCGGCGCCGCGATTTCACCGTCAACACGTTGCTGTTGGATTTGCGGCCGGATCAGTACGGACAGTTGATCGACTTTGAAAACGGCTATGCGGATTTGCGCCTCGGCCTCTTGCGGATTCTGCACGGCCTGTCGTTCATCGAAGATCCGACCCGCGTACTGCGCGCCGTCCGCTTCGCCGGCCGGTTCGGCTTTTCGCTGGAAGACAGCACGCGCATCGCCTTTACGGCCGCCATCGAGGAAGGCTGCCTCGATCGGCTCGAAGGCGGCCGCTGGTGGAAGGAACTGGCCCTCATCCTGAACGAAGACAAGCCCGTCGTGCCGCTGGAGATGATCCTGCGCGAACGGATCGGCGCGCGCCTGCATCCGGAATTGCGCCCCGAGCCCGATTGTCCGCGCCGGCTTGCCCTGACCGAGGAAATCATGGCCTGGTATCGCGACTGTTCGCCCGCCACGCCACCGGCGACCGAAAAACTGCGCCTCGCCGTGCTGACCATCGGGTTGACGGACGCCGCGCTGACGGAAGCCGCCGCACGGATGGGGATGCCCTCGGGTTGGGGCGAGGAACTCGCCTCCTGGCGCGAAGCGGCATCCGACCTGACGGATTGGCTACTCACCCACCCGCGCGCCGCGAGCAGCGAAATCGCCGGCCGGCTGCGCCCCGTGCCGCCCGAGGCCGCTTTGCTGGCGGCCGTCACCGCGGACGACAAAGCCGTCGACGAGACCATTCGCCGGTTTTTTGCGGAATTGCAGGCCGTCAAACCGCTGCTCGGCGGCGAGGACTTGCGGCGCCTGGGCCTGACACCCGGGCCGCAATTCGGCGAGTTGCTCGACCGTATACGCGACGCCCGGCTCGACGGCTTGATCGCCACCCGCCACGACGAGTTGAATTTCGTCAACCAATTCCTGGCTCGCCGCCGGGAATCGGCGGAATTCGGCGATCGATAGCGTTTTCACGCCGCGTTTTTCCCTTGCCGTCGATTGACTTATTCGATTTTTTGTTCACACTCATTGACCAACGAATGAGGAGCGAAAAGCGGACCGGAACCGGACCGGAACGCCAAATCCGCCCTTAACGCGGAGCCGTAAGCCATGCTGGAAATCGTCGACCTGCACAAAACCTATCTGCAAGGGAAAATCCCCGTCAACGCCGTCGACGGCGTTTCCTTCCGCGTTGAGGCGGGAGAATTTCTGGCCATCACCGGCCCCTCGGGTTCCGGTAAATCGACGCTGCTGAATCTGATCAGCGGCCTGGACGACCCCTCGTCGGGCGATGTGCTCCTGCAAAACGAATCGCTCATCCGTCTTTCCGACGCCGAACGAACCCGCATGCGGCGCAGCCGGATCGGTTTCATTTTTCAGTTTTTCAACCTGCTGCCGACGATGAGCGCCGCCGACAACGTCGCGCTGCCGCTGCTGCTGGCCGGCCAGAAGCGCCGCGCCGCCTATGCCCGGGCCGAGTCCATCCTGGAGCAAGTCGGAATGGGCCACCGGGTCAAACACCGGCCGGACGAACTCTCCGGCGGCGAACAGCAGCGCGTCGCCATCGCCCGCGCGCTGGTCTTCGACCCGGTGCTGATTCTCGCCGACGAACCGACCGGCAACCTCGACTCCAAATCCGGTACGCAAGTCATGGAAATGATCACCTCGCTTTCCAAAAAATTTGGCAAGGCGGTGGTGCTGGTGACGCACGATCCGCGCTGCTGGCAATACTGCGATCGGATCGTGCACCTCGTGGACGGCCACATCCAATCGATCGAGGACCGGCGGACGGCCGGCGCGGCGGCGGAACCCGCCTCATGAAATCCCTCTTACGCACCGTTTCGCTCCGCCGCTTCGGCGAACACCCGATTCGGACCCTGCTGACGATCGTCGGCATCGCCTTGGGCGTAGCGTCGTTCGTCTCGGTGCAAATGATCCTGCACACTATTTCCGATTCCTTTTCCTCGATGATCGACGCGATTTCGGGCAAGGCGCAATTGCAGATCAGCCAGGAAAACACCGGCGTCGAGGAGGCGGTCTTCGAGCAACTGCGCACCAAGGACGACCAGGGCCGCTACCCGGTGCCGGAAATCGAAAATATCCTGCCGACGATCCAGACGATCACGCGCTACCAGGGCGCCCAGGTGCTCATCCTGGCCACCGACACGCTCAACGAAAAGGCCTTCGCCGACTTCAAGCTGACCGGCGCCGGCGGCGCGGAAATCACCGACCCGCTCGAATTTCTCAATTCGACCGATTCGTTGCTGCTCAGCCGCGATTTCGCCAAACGCTTCAACATCGAACTGGATACGCGCATCGATCTGCTGACCAGCCAGGGCGTCAAGTCTTTCGTCGTCAAGGGTTACCTGGAGTCGACCAACAACACCGCCGTCTACGGCGGCAACTTCGCGATGATGGACGTTTACGCGGCGCAGATCCTCTACGGCCGCCAGGGCCGGTTCGACACCGTCGACATCTACCTGAAGCCCGGCGCGGACGTGAACGCGGTCGCCGCCCGCGTCGCCGCCCACCTCGGCGGCAAGTACGAGGTTCACCGGCCGAAGCAGCGCAACGAGGGCGTCGATTCGGTCTTGCAGAACGTCCGCATGGGCCTGAATCTGATGTCGCTGGTGGTGCTGGTGATGGGCATTTTCATCGTCTACAACACGATGACCACCCAGGTTTACCAGCGGCTCCGCGAAATCGGCGTGCTGCGCATGATCGGCGTGACGCGCCGGGGTATTCTGACACTGTTTCTGCTGGAAGCGATCGGCCTGGGGCTCGTCGGGTCGGTCGGCGGCATCTTCGGCGGGTACTGGCTGGGGCGCCTCACCATCATGCGCTACCTCGGCGGCGTCACCAGCCTGTTCGTGCCGGTCAACGCCGATCACGCCACGTTCAACCTGGCCATGGTGCTGCACAGCGGCTTGATCGGATTGATCGTGTGCCTGGCGGGCGGCATGTGGCCGGCGATCCGCGCCACGCGCATCACGCCGCTGGAAGTCGTCCGTTTCAAGCCGTCGTTCGCCCTGGGCAAGGGAACGTCGCTGTGGCGCTGGTGCATCCTGGCCGCGGCCAGTTTCTCGTTCATCGCCTTCGGCCTGCTGTATCCGGGCATGAACACCGCCAGCGGCATCAAGACCGTCATGGTCATGTGGATCATCGCCGGCATCACCGTGACGCCGATTTTCATGTACATCTTCTTCCATTTGCTCGTCCGCCTGACCGAACGGATGAAAAATCCGCTCCTGCGTATGGCCGGGGAAAACGTCCTGCGCGACCTGGGCCGCACGGCGATGACCGTGGCCGCGTTCATGGTCGCCCTGGCGGTCATGTTCGAGATCTACCTGTTCATGAATTCGATGAAAACCGAATTGAAAACCTGGATGGACGACATCCTGACCTCCGACCTGCTGATCACGTCCTCGTCCAGTTTCGCCAATCAGGACAGCATGCCCTTGAGCGACGACCTGACGGCGCAGCTCGCCGCGATTCCGGGCGTACAGGACGTCATCCAGTTGCGTGTGCTGCGGCTCGATTTCGAGGGCAGCCGCATCATGGTGCTGTCGGTCAATTACACCGATCGCGAGGAGCGGGCGCGTTTTCGTTCCCGGGAGACGCAGGATTTGCAGGTCGTCCGCGACTTCATCACCGATCGGGGAGTGCTCGTTTCCGCCAACCTCGTGGCGCTTCATCCGAGTTTGAAAAACGCTAAAACCATCCGCTTCCAGACGCCCAGCGGCCCGGTGGATTTGCCGATTCTGCGGGAAATCGTCGATTACACGAACGAAAAAGGCACGGTGCTGATGAATCGCGGCCTGTTCATCAAAACTTTCCGGGACAACCTGGTGGACACCTTCCACGTTTACGCCAAGCCGGGAGCCGACCTCAACGCCATTCGCCGAGATATCGACCGCCTGCTCGGCGACCAGTTCAATCTGTTCGTGTTGACCAACCGGGAATTCAAGGGCTCCATTCTCGACGCGATCGACCAGGTGTTCGCCCTTTCGGTTTCGCTGGAAATCCTGACCCTGCTCATCGCCCTGATCGGCATCGTGAACAACCTGATGGCCAACGTCATGGACCACACGCGGGAAATCGGCGTTATCCGTTCACTGGGCGCCACCCGTGGTCAGGTCGCGCTCATCTACATCATGCAATCCGGCCTGCTCGGGATTTCCGGGACGACCATCGGCGGCCTGGTCGGCTACAGTCTGGCCAAAACCCACCTGACCCGCCTGAGCGTGCTGATGTCCGGCTGGTCGATGGGCCTGCACTACCGGATCGGACTGATCGTGCTGATTGTCGCCGCCACGACCCTGCTGGCCGTGCTGGCCGGCGTCTTCCCGGCCCGCCGCGCCGCGAACCTGCCCCTTCGCGAGGCTTTAAAATACGAATAAACCACGAAAATTATTAGGAATTATCGACTGCCGAGCGACGGCGCGCGCGCCTGTCGGGAGCGGATGTCCCGGCGGCTCTTCGATTGACAATGCCGTCTCGGGGCTGTTAGAACTTGTCCTTCAAAAACGATGGATTGAGCATGATCGAGACGACCAAAATTCTTTTCCTGATTCTCCTCGCGCCGGGGGCGATCCTGGCGATCTCCCTGCACGAGGCGATGCACGGATTCGTAGCCAATCGTCTCGGCGACCCGACCGCGAAAATGCTCGGCCGTTTGTCGCTCAATCCGTTCAAACACATCGACCCGATCGGCACGATTCTGGTGCCCGCCCTGCTCTACCTGTTCGGCGGGATGATGTTCGGCTGGGCCAAACCCGTGCCCGTCAGCATCCGCAATTTGAACAATCCCAAACGCGACATGGCCCTGGTCGCCGTGGCCGGGCCCGGCGCCAACCTGTCCCTGGCGGTCATCGCCTCGCTTTTCCTCTATTTGATCGCGGCATTGATCTCGGCGGTGCATTTCAACGAAACCGTATCCCAGACGGTCTTTTTCCCGCTGATCATGATTTTATTCTTCATGATCAAATTCAATTTATTCCTCATGATGTTCAACCTGATCCCGATTCCGCCCCTCGACGGCGGCCGGATTCTCGTCGGGCTGCTGCCTTACCGGCAGGCCGCCGCCGTGGCCGCCATCGAGCCGTTCGGCTTCTTTATCGTGATCGGTTTGCTGATGATCGATCGGGCGATTCCCCTGTTCTCCTACCTCATGCTGCCCGTTCGTTTTCTGGAAACCCTGATGGTGCCGGATTTGCTTCGGCCCTTATTGGGAGGATGAGCCATGGCTCGCGTTTTATCCGGCATGCGCCCCACCGGGAAACTCCACCTCGGACACCTGCACGGCGCGCTGAAAAATTGGATCAAACTCTCGCAAGATAATGAATGTTTTTATTTTTCGGCGGATTGGCATGCCCTGACCAGCGATTACGCCGACCCCAGCCGGGTCGAGGGAAATACCAGCGACATGATCATCGACTGGATCGCCGCCGGCCTGGATCCCGCGAAATGCACCATTTTCGTGCAAAGCCGGGTGAAGCAGCACGCCGAATTGTTCCTGCTGTTGAGCATGATCACGCCCTTGCCCTGGGCCCTCAAATGCCCGTCGTTCAAGGAGCAACAGGAGCAGATCACCGACAAGGATCTGAACACCTACGGCTTCCTCGGTTACCCGGTGCTGCAGGCGGCGGACATCATCATCTACCGGGCGCACGGCGTGCCGGTGGGCGTCGATCAAAGCGCCCACGTGGAACTGACGCGCGACATCGCCAAGCGCTTCAACAATTTCTACGGTGATATTTTCCCGCTGCCCAAGGAAATCTTCACCGAGGTGCCCAAGGTTCCCGGTACCGACGGCCGGAAAATGTCGAAAAGCTACGGCAACGCCATTCTGCTCACCGACCCGCCCGATATCGTGACCCAAAAGGTCAAGACGATGGTCACCGATCCGGCGCGGCAACGCCGCAAGGATCCGGGCAACCCGGACATCTGCCAGGTGTTCGATCTGCACAAAGTTTATTCGACCGCCGAAACCCGGGCTTGGGTGCGCGAGGGTTGCACCACGGCCGGCATCGGCTGCCTGGAATGTAAAAAGCCCATCTTCGAGGCGATCAACGCGGAACTGGCCCCGATTCAGGCGCGGCGGCGCGAGTTGGAGGCCGATCCCGCGCTGGTCGAGCGGATTTTGACCGAAGGCAATTGCCGGGCGTGCGAAGAGGCCGAGGCGACGATGCAATTGGTGCGCCGGGCCGTGCGGATCGGCTGAACCATGAGCCAAAGCGATCTGCGGATTCATCTGGACATTTTCGAGGGTCCGCTGGACTTGCTCCTGCACCTGGTGCGGGTCAACGAATACGAAATCTTCGACATCCCGATCGCGGAAATCACTCACCAGTACAACGAGTATCTCGATCTGATGCGCGAGCTGAACCTCAACATCGCCGGCGAATACCTGGTGATGAGCGCCACCCTCATGCGGATCAAAAGCCGCCTGCTGTTGCCGCTGACCGAAAACGAGGACGGCGAGGAGGAAGATCCGCGCACCGAACTGATGCAGCAACTGATCGAGTATCAGCGCTTCAAGGAAGCCGCGCTGGAAATCGCCGAACGGCCCATGCTCGGCCGCGACGTGTTCACTCGCGGTTTTCCCAGCCAGGAACTGGCCGAGGCGATGCTCGACAACACCTATCTCGAAGTCGACATCTTTCAACTCCTGCAGGCGATGCGCGACGTCATCAAGAACCTGCCGAAAGAGGAAGTGCACCGCATTCAACTGACCGGCATGAGCCTGGCCGAAAAGATGTCGAAAATTCTCGAAACGATCAAAAGCCGCTCCAGCATGCTGTTCACCGAAATGTTTCAGGGCGACGCCACGCGGGTCGACGTCATCGTCACCTTTCTCGGGATTCTGGAACTGACCCGGCAGGCGATGATCAAACTGACGCAGATCGACGAATTCGGTCCGATTCGAGTGGTTTCGCTGATCAGCGCGGAGGAGGACGAAAGTGTCGGTTGACCGTTCGCGGATCCTGTCCATTCTGGAAAGCCTGATTTTCGTTTCCGAGAAACCGCTGAGTTTCCGGAAAATCCGGGCGATCCTCGACGGCGTGCCCGCCAAGGATTTGCAAACCATGATCGAGGACCTGAGCCGCCAGTATCGCGAGCAGAGCCGCGGTATCATCCTCGAGGAAGTCGCCGAGGGCTATCAGATGCGCACGCCCCCGGAAAACCAGGATTGGATCAAGATGCTGGTCGAATACAAGCCCATGCGCCTGTCGCGGCCGGCGATGGAAACGCTGGCGATCATCGCCTACCGGCAGCCGGTTACCAAGACCGACGTCGAAAGCATCCGCGGGGTGGATTCGACCAGCGGCGTCGCCCGGCTGCTGGAGTTGGGGTTGATCAAAATCCTCGGGCGCAAGGAAATCCCCGGTCGGCCGTTCATCTACGGCACCACGCCCGATTTCCTCGAAGTATTCAATCTCGCCACGCTCGCCGACCTGCCCAGCCTGAAAGAAATCGAAGACCTCAATCCCGGCGAAATCGAAGCCTTTACCGACAAGCTCAGCCAAGCGGCCGGAGAGAAAGTTGAATCGGCGCCCGAAACCGAGGACAATACCCCGGACGAATTGCTCGACCTGGAACAGGTCGGGCATGACGCGGCCGCGCCGGTCGAAAGCGAGGATGTGGATTTGCTGTTGCCGCCCGAAAAAACGAAAAAATCCGCCGATCCCGACGCCGAATCGCGGGGACCGGAAGACGAAGAAGACGAAGACGAAAACGGCGACGAGGACGAGGAATACGACGAAGACGAGGAAGGCGAGTACGACGAGGACGAAGAAGGCGACGAAGAAGACGAGTACGACGAAGACGAGGAAGGCGACGAAGTCCCCCTCGATGACGACGGGATTCCCTCGGAAGACGAGGAACCCGGCGACGACGAATTCGACGAAAACGGATCGAAATGAAAATCACGGAAACCAAACCGACCCGCCTCGCCGATTTTCTGGCTCGCGCCGGCTACGGCGGTAAGCGGGAAGCGGCGCGGCTGATCGCCGCCGGCCGCGTCAAGGTCAACGGGGAAATCGTCACCGCGGCCGCGCTGGAAATCGTTCCCGCCAAGGATCACGTGCGCGTCGACGAGAAGCTCATCAAGTCGCTCTGGCCGCCGCTCTACATCATGATGAACAAGCCTGAAAAAACCCTGTGTGCCGCCTTCGATCCGGGCGGCCGCCGCACGGTCTACGACCTGTTGGGCAAATACGGTAAGGTGGTGCAGTCGATCGGCCGCCTCGATTACGACACCGAGGGGCTCCTGCTGTTCACCAACGACGGCGATCTGGCGCACGCCCTGACCAGCCCGGATTCCAAAGTGACCAAGATCTACCGCGCCCGCATCAAGGGCCAGATCACCCGACCGGAACTGGATCGCCTGCGGCGGGGCGTCGACATCGGCGGCTACGTCACCGCTTCGGCCCGCGTGCACATCATCAGTTCGGGCCCCGCCAATATGTGGCTCGAATTCACCCTGACCGAAGGCAAATACCGGCAGATCAAGCGGATGGTCGAGGCCGTCGGCCACCGCGTGCTGAAATTGATCCGCGACCAATTCGGTCCGCTGGAAGTCGGCAACCTCAAACTCGGCGATTGGCGCCACCTCGAGGAATGGGAAATCCGGCAACTTCGCAAGTTGGTGCGAGAATGAAACACGTCAAGAAACGCTGGCTGCTTGTCGGCCTGTTGGCTGGGATGGTGATTGCCTGGTTCGCCTGGCGGCAGTTCTTTTCCGGTCCGCCCCGCTCTCAACCCCTAGCCCCAATCACCGAATCGTTCAACCTGAAAAATCTGAACGCCTATCTGGCGATGTTCAGCCTGGTGCGCAGCAGTTTGGCCACCTACCCCGACCTGAGAAAAGCGGCCGAAATTCCGATCGACCCGGACCTGCCGGAAGTCTGCGACCGGCCGGTGATGGTTTCGATCTACCGCGAAAACGCGCCGCCGCTATGGGGCGTCGGCACGCCGCAGTGCCTGACCGAATTGAATCTGCCGTCGAGCACCAGTTGCTTCCGCGACGAAACGCTCTGCGCGATTTATCAGATCACCCGGCAGGCACCTTACAAAAAATTCTACATGGTCAAGCTCAACGAAGTGGCGGTCCGGTTCGACATCGTCAACCAGATGCGCCCCTTGCGCGTCTCCCGTAATTCTCTGAAGGGCGACCATGTGGAGCCGGGCGTACACGGGCTGATTCTGCAAAACGGTAAGCAATTGACCTTCCAGCCGCCCTTCGCCTACATTACCTATTCCTGGGAGACCGACGAACGCGGCAGCGCCGATCGGCTGCGTCTCCAGTTGGAAAAACTGGCCGAAAGCGCCGATCTCGCCAAGGGAAGCTGGTCGAAATATCCGCTCTACCGGTTCACCAGCCTGAGCATCCTGCAGCACCGGCCGGATTTCGTGCCGCTGTTCGTCATGCGCGACGCGCCGCTCATTAAAAAATTCGGCGCCCGCGAGATCGGCCGCGCCGCGATCGACTCCGGACGCTACCTGAACAAGACTTTCGATTTCAGCCAGCAGCGATTCCGCTACGTCTTCAACCCGCTCACGTTGGACAAGGGCGGCTTCCTCGATTACGACACCGTTCATCACGCCGGCACGGTCTACAGCCTCTTCAAGCTCTACAAGGCCAGCCGTAAAGACGATCTGGTGGATGTCTGCCAGGCATCGTTCGACTTTCTGACCAAACACATCGAACCGCCGCTGCTCGAACCGGAATTGCTCGGCGTCAAGCGCTGGCAAGTGGAGCAACTCGGCGCCGCGGCCTTCACGTTGCTGGCGGTCACCGAATTGCCCGACCGCCTGCTGAAGAAAACCGGCGTGGACCGCATCAACCGGCTGGCCCGCTTCCTGGTCGAGATGCAGGAGGAGGACGGCCGTTTTTACGACTTTTATTGGCAACGCCTGATCGGCTACATGCCGCGCAAGGCGATCAAGGGTTTCGCCGGCGAGGCGCTGCTGGCTCTGGCGCGGTACTACAAGATCAATCCGAACGTGGAATGGCTGCACGCCGCCCGCCTCGCCGCCAAGCAGCAAATGGCGCTCTTCGCCAAAACCGGCGTCGCCGATCCGTGGACCATTCAGGGGCTGGCCGAGCTTTTCGATGTCGATCCCGACCCGCAGGTGGCGTCAAGCTGCCTGGCCATGGCCGACACGCTGCTGAAAAACCAATGGGGCAACCCGGCGTACAAGAATCCGGTTTATCCCGACTACTACGGCGGTTTCGCCTCGGCCTACCCGCCACGCACCTCCACGGCCGCGCTGCAGGTGGAAGCGCTGCTGGCGGCGCACTGGTTGGCCTACAAGCTGCAAAAGGACACCAAACCATATGCCGACGCGATCCTCGCGGCGACGCATTTCGTCTTGCAGAATCAATATCGCCGCGACAATACCTACTATGTGAACCGGCCGGAGGAAACGCGCGGCGCCTTCCGCGGCGGCCTGATCGATCCGGAAATCCGGATCGACTACAACCAGCACGCCATCGCGGCCCTGACCGGCGCTTACGACATTGCTTCCATGCTGGAAACCGGCACTGTCCCCAAGGAATTCGAGGCCGAAGGCACCAAGGAATTGCAGGACACCCTCGAAATGGGCGGAAAAGTTCAATAATCGCCGATAGCGCTTGACAGTTGGCCCTTCACCCTTTATATAAGAGCACCGTTGTGCTGCGGGGTGGAGCAGTCCGGTAGCTCGTCGGGCTCATAACCCGAAGGTCCCAGGTTCAAATCCTGGCCCCGCTACCAATAAGCCCTCGAAATTGCTAGGGATTTCGGGGGCTTTTCTTTTGCGCGCATTCCCCCGCCCTGCTTTTGTGTGCATTCGTGTGCACTGAGCCTTGTTTTGTGCTATGTTTCGAGGCAAAGGAGGGCTTCGACATGGCGAGCAAAGAAAACGGCATGCGCAAGCGTTCCGGGCGTCATGCAGGGCTTCCGTACCGTTACCACGCGGGTTGGCGCATTCAGTGGGTTGACTCGAACGGCAAGCGCCGCTCAAAGGTTTTCCCGGATACCCAGTACGAACGGCCCTATGATGAAGCCGTTGCGGACCTTGCCCGGATCAAGGGCGAGTTGCAGGCGATTAAGGACGGACGCTTGCCGCCCAAAAAGGCTGTCCCAATCTTCGAGGATTTCATTGACAAGTATTGGGAACCGAACCGCACAAAGCACAAGCGTTCGCCGAAGGATGACAAGTCAATCCTGAGAAAACACCTCGTTCCATTTTTCGGCGCTTTCCCTTTGAACCAGATCACGACCGAAAAAGTTGAGCAATTCGGTGCGCACCTTGCGGAAAGCAACCTGAGCGTCAAGACGGTTCACAACGTCTTGACGCTCCTCATTTCGATCATGCGCTATGCCTACGACTTGGATTTCATTTTCCGGTTGCCGAAGATCAAGAAGCCGCGCATCCCCAAGCGGGATTACATCTATTTGCGCACAGACGCCCAGATACGGGCCTTTCTCAATGCGGCAAGGGAAAGGAGCCTTCCTCTATTCGCCCTCTTTGCTACGGCGGTTTATTCGGGCCTACGGGCCGGGGAGTTATTCGGTCTGCGTTGGTCGGACGTGGATTTCAAGAAGCTCCTGATTACCGTGCAACGCAGTTTCGACAAACCGACAAAAACCGGGGAAGTGCGACACGTCCCGATTGTTGACGTGCTCCGACCGATTCTTCGGGAATGGCACTTGCAGAACCAGAATGACCTTGTATTCCCGAATGAGGCGGGAAACATGCACACGCCGAATCCTCGCGTGATAAAGTACGCGCACAGGTTCACGACGAAAAAAGGATTGAAGGAAGTCAAGGGTGAGTTCGGCGCGATCCTGGAAGCCGCCGGACTACCCCGGATGCGTTTTCACGATCTTCGACACACATTCGCTTCGCAGTGGGTCATGCGCGGGGGCGATCTTTTCAAGCTGCAAAAAATTCTAGGCCATGCCGATCAACAAATGGTCCAACGATACGCACACCTTGCCCCGGAAGCCTATGAAAAAGAGCGCGCGATTTTCGGGAAGAAAGCTTCAAAGCCGACACGGATACACAAGTTCCCAGCGGAAAAGAAACGCCGAACGAGAGAGGCAAAGGCACTATGAACCGAAAACGAGCGTTTTCCTGTAAGCTGCGAACCGGGGACAATGTGACTTTGAAATTCGTCATGGCTTCAAAGGCTTTCTCAAGTACATTACGCGAGGATGCTAGGAAGCCCTTCCCTAATCCGACGAAAGTGGAGGCTGAATGATTTCCCAATCTTCAAAAATGGAATGGGCAAAGGCTCTCAAGGGAGTACGAGATATTTCAACGCCGGAACAGTTTCAGAAAGTCGTTGAAGCTCTTGGGATTCAGAATGAGGCCAAAGAAATTCAAACCTCTATCTTAGGGCTTTCTGAGGAAGACGAATTCGCTCTCATGTGTCTTCTCATGGGCACCACAACTCACCTGATCCGTCTTGAGCAACGTCACTATATCCCCGGCAAATACATCGCACCGGATTTCTTCGCAAGGTTCAAACCAGGTTAC
Source organism: Myxococcales bacterium (assembly GCA_012517325.1). NCBI lineage: Bacteria > Pseudomonadati > Myxococcota > Myxococcia > Myxococcales > Myxococcales bacterium. Next base: position 19,631 of record JAAYVF010000018.1, read on the forward strand.
TATGCTCAGGGCTTCACCTCGGATGACTTTGATGAATACAAGTGCCTTGTAGAAGTCAAAACAACGGACAAAACCCAGTACGATATTGGCCGTTCATACCTCAATCGTTATCGCGCGGTCGCGGACATCATAGGAGTCCCGCTTCTCTTTGCAGTTCGATTCACTCGGTTCCGAGATGGTGCTGTTTGGGTAATCCACGAGGACAACGACAGGAGCCAGACAAACCTCAAAATACGAATTAACGACATGATCGGCGGTTTGAGAACTGTGCTATGGGATGAATGCAATTTCCTACTTCGTCCTGGTCTCACATTTCGGGCGATATATGACAGGGATTCTCAAGATAAGGGGATTTTTGTTCGTGATTTTGGCCCACAGGTGGATTTCCAATGCTGCGTTGACGGGCAATTCCAATCATTCCCCAAAGAGAATGCTTGGCGATATTCTGTCTTTTTTGAGGCATTCGACCTTGCAGAAGACAAGGTAGAGCAACAAGGCTCAATAACCTATCAAGAATTGGTCCCTCATATTCAATCACGCTCCATAGCCGATATTATTTACTCCTGCAACAATCTTCCGACTGACGAAAAGGGACGTAAAACATACGATGCCTCTAAGATTGTTGTGCGGATTGAGGAAGAGCTTGACCCGGCTGTTATCAGCAAGCCTAGAGTAATCGCAGTAGCCCAGAAACTCATGGAAGACAAACTAATTTTCCTCGGACATTTCGGGGAACCGGAAAAACATTTGGAAAAGTGGCGACGCATCGGGGGGAAAAAGTAGGTGTGGCGCGATGACAACACGTGAACCAAAACTGAAATTCATCGAAGTCTCAAAGGATTTCCTGAGCACCTTACGCGAGGAAACCGGAAAGCCGTTTCTAAATCCGGTTTACTACATGAAGGCGAAAGGAACGGACTTCGGGGGCGTCATAACGGAAGCCTCTCCCGGAAAGTGGGAACTTTGGATAGGCTTTGCGCTCGTACAGGAAAACATCCCGACACGCGAAAAGGCGGCTGAAATCTGTTGGGCGCACCGGATTGAGGTCAAATCAAGCGACGGATCATGAGCCGATGTCCGGTCCGGGCCGGTCGTGAATGATGGAATTGAACGCGGCTAAGGCGGCTTCCTCACGACTCGCGTAGCCTTCGCCCCTCTTGTCGCTTCCCCAAAAGAAACCCCAATTCCCCGGACTGATTTCCGCCACGAGTCCGACCGCCGTTCCGTCAACAAGCGTTTGATACACCGGAGCGGGAACGGTCGGGAGTTCCGGTACGTCCACCTCTGTGAACACAAATTCGGTGTCCGGGTAGTCCGTGTTGATTTGGACATTACGGGGCTTTTTCTTACTGGACATGAAGCGCCTTTTCTCCGACCGTCTCAGGTGTTTGACGTTGAATCTCCCGCCTTGCGTTCTTCGCCCCAAACCTTATCCCAGTTATCAAGGAAATCCGCCCGCTCGTATGCCTTCGGCTCAAGCCAGTAACTAACCCGCCCGTCCTTTTCCATGCGATGAACAATGGAATGCACTTCGGACGGCGTGAGAAGAAAGGCTTCCGGTTCCACGGCTGGCTTGCGGACGATTATCATTACATCGGCAATGAGGTTTCCAAGGTGCCCGCCAAGAGGAACGGCGTTCCGTTTCGAGAGCGTCTTTACTTGGACGGTGCGCTTGACGCTCGCGTCTTCGTTGTAAATCACGATGTCCACGCCGCGCGCATTGCGCGAAGTCGGAAGCACGTTCCACCCGTGTAGTGTGAGCTTGTAGCAAACCCAGTAAAGACCTGCATTGCCTACCTGTTGGTTTGATGGACGCTCTTCGGTGATTTCTTTGCCATTGTTCATTTTGAAGCACCGCCTAACATCCGCAACCGCCGTTCCCGCTGTCGCTTCCCTCGGACCCGGACACGTCATCGTCGTCAAGGGAGTCGTTATTGTCGTCGTCATCGGACGCGCCGTCGTCATCTGTTCCTGAGTCGTCATCGGGAGGGGAAGTGTCATCATCGTCGGAAGTGTCGTCATCCGGTTCTGTATCGTTATCGTCGTCATCATCATCGTCATCATCGTCGTCGGAAGTGTCGTCGTCGGTCGGAGTTGTGTCATCGTCGCCTGAGTCGTCATCCGCCGAATCATCGTCCGATGTGTCGTCGTCAGCCGAATCGTCGTCAGAGGTGTCGTCATCCCCCGTGTCATCGTCGCTTGAATCGTCATCGGCTGTATCGTCATCCGAGGTGTCATCGTCCCCGGAAAGAAGGCCGTAATAGACGAACGCGCCGCCCGTATCGGTATCGGTCCCGTCGTAGTAGGGCGCTGTCACCACGACGCTTGTTTCCACGTCGGCTTTCATGTGGCCTACGTTGGCGACGGCGTATCCGAGTTCGCAATCCGTTTGATCCAACAGGAATTCCCAAGAGGGATGCACTTGCAAGCCCGAATCCGATCCCCGGAAGATGAATGCACCGCCCTCTTCAAAACCGTCTTCATCGGGGTCGTACCATTTCGCGCCGACAAGCAGGTCGTCGTATCCGTCCCCGTCGAAGTCCCCCGCCGACGCGACACTTGAACCGACCGCGCCCCACAAATAGGCGGGGGGACCGATCCAACTTGGCGTTGTCGAAACCCCGGAGAGGTTGCCGTAGTAAGCGTAAACGTGCCCTAGATAGGGCGCGATGTCATATTCGGGAGAGCCGACAACGAGGTCGTCAAAGCCGTCTCCGTTTGCATCGCCGATCCCTGCAACGCTCTTCCCGAAATTTGCGCCCGGTTCGTCAGGATTGAGGGACAAGGTGATCGGGGGCGACCAACCTATGCCATAAACCGAACCGAGGAAAACGAACGCGCGTCCCCCGCTTGCGAAGTTCGCGGGTGCGCCGACAACAACGTCGTCAACTCCATCGCCGTCCAAATCGCCCGCCGAAGAGACGACCTGACCGAAGTATTCCGTGAACGTCGTTTCCCCGTAGTAAACCCAGTCCCATTCGTCCCAATAGGCTTCACGGGGCGACTTGCCGTAGAACACATAGGCCGCGCCTTGCGTCCCGCCCGGATTCATCGGGTCCTTGTCCTGGTCCCCGCCTATCACCACATCCGAGTATCCATCGCCGTTCACATCGCCCGCACAGGCAACCGCCGTTCCAAAGCGACCGCCGCTGTACCCGTCCCCGGAAATGATGCTCTCGAAGACGGAGCCGGACGCGGACCAGTAGTAGAGATAGACCACGCCGTACCCACCCGCGAGCGGTTGCCCGATCAACAAGTCTCCGTACCCGTCATTGTCAACGTCGCAGACAGCGACGGAATCGCCGTACCGCTGAGTGCCTGTCATGGTCAGACTTGGATTCGACGGAAACCCGGACGCCGAACCGTAGAAAACGGACACCATGCCCCCGGTCCACGCATAGAACGGGTCCCCTTGACTTACTATGAGGTCAACGAATCCATCCCCATTTAAGTCCCCGGACGCGACGGAGTATCCGAGATAGGTGCTTTCAGCCGTACCGTAGGCGGACCAGTCGGGCGACGGCGTTACAGGCGGGTCGGTTGCAAGAGCCGTCAAACTCAAGACATGAAAAACGATAACCAACGAAAGGACAAACAAAAAAGTACGATAGTTCATACGACGCCCCCGCTGCCCCATAAAAAAAGGGGCGACACGCTGCCCAGCCTCGCGGCCACAACGCGCGCCCCTCCCACAGAGGCGTCGTGTAGTCAGCACGGCGCGTGTAGGCGGCGTCGTGCGAGGCTGGATTTCACTTCAACCGTTTTCCGCTTCCTCGTTCACGGGTGACTAGTCCGTCAGCCTTTTCGGGCAGAAGTCGCAGTTTGCGATTGAAGCTCGAACCAAGAGTATCAAAGGGAAAGCAACGGATCAACAATGAAAAACGGACTTCGATTTGTTCGAGAAAAGAGCCGGTGTCTTCGTGGACTATCTCGGAAACGATCAATGATCCGACGTGGCGAGCATCGCTCGAAACCTTGCAGGTCGTTTTCCGGTTCGTAAGCACTCGTTCAATTCTTCATCCGTGTAGGAAGCAAATTCGTTTTCCGGCGTGACTGTCTCAGGTGCTACCCGGAAAAGACCAATGTACTTGCCAAGGTGAACCCATGCCGCTACGCGAGCGGAGCCGCTGTTTTCCGGGTTTTCCGCTTCGCGCCGAAGACCCGCTACCACGTCGTCAACCGTGACCTTGGCGCGTTCCCCGGCGTCATGCAGCATCCCGGAAAGAAAATACTGAATGTCAGGTTTTGACAGGTTTTCGTGTGCGATCCGGTTTGCGGTTCGCTCGCTGTATCCGGCCCGCCGCGCCGCCGCCGCGCCATTGAAATCAATCATGTACTCCCGACAGAAGGCTTCCTGCTTCGCAGTCAGCTTGCCGGGGCTTTCAACTTCCTTCATGCCGTCGCCTCCTCACAAATCATCCCGGAAAGGGGAAACCATTTTTCTTCGCTGTAATCGCGGGTGGATCGGACCCGTTTTGGGAAACATCGAAAATTAGGGTTTTCGGAATTCCCGTTTCGCCATTGGTCCATTCCTGCGTCCCTCTATACTTGGTAACTTATTAAACTCGTCCGCCGTGCGAACTACGGAAGGTGGCTCTGTCCGTCCGACTGTCGGACTGACAGAGTTTTTGCCGTTCTCAGAGAAAACCGCGTCCGTCCGCATGTCGGACGTATTGTTGTTCGGCGTCCGAACGAGGATTTTGTTTTTTCTCGATTCATAAGGGGCGACGCGGGGACTGACTCCCGGTGCCCATTTGCCTTCCGCCGTAAAACACGCTTTCCACTTTCCATGAACAAAGGGGGAATGCAAAAGGAAGAGGCCGGGTTTTTCAGGATCGTACACTTTCCATTTGAATGATAGCCGGTATTTCGTTTTTCTCCCCTTCCCATCGTAGAAGGTGCTGCCCTCCGTTATTTCGACCAACCCTAGCCGAATGGCATGGAAGCGTGCACGGTCAATGAGTTCATGGCGCATCCGCAACGGTCCGTCACCGTAGCCCCATGACAAATCCCTGTCGCAGTCTGCGAGGCACTTCATTTTCGCCCGGACGTTAAGAACGAAAGCGACCGCTTCCAAATGGTGACTTAGTTCTTCGCACACGGCTTGCGCGTATTTCAAATCAGCGGGCATGAAGCCCCACATGGCTTCCTTGCGCTTTTTGATTGAGCGTCCCATCGGATTTCCTTTCGGATTGGTAAAGAGGCACACCGCCCCTGAAAGGACTTATGGCTTTTCCAGCACGAGACCCGGTTCAACACGACGCTCTTCGAGCCATGAAAGGAGCCGTTCCCGCTCGAAGCGGACACATCGGGAACCGAGACGAACGTGAGGCAATTCCTTTCGACTGACTTTTGAGTAAATCGTAGGCAAGGCGAGATTGAGCAAGGCCGCTGCTTCTCTGTAGGTCAACAAGGCCGACACGGGCTGTTCATTAGTATGGGTTTCCATCGCACGTTTCCTTCTCGAAAGCGCCGTTGATCGGATTGGCTTGAAGTTTGGCGCGCATCTTCAAGTCAGAACCAAACCGGCTTTGTCGCGCATGGCGCAACCACTTCGGCTTCGCTCTGTTGAAGAGCCTCACGCGGGAGCCGCCTATTGCGGCCCGACTTGACTTGGACCCTATGGGTCTCCGGGGGAACGTGCCAACAAGAAGAGCATATTCAAAAGCAATCCGACACTATGGGAATGGCAAGGGCAAGTCAAGAAAAAAGTTGCGTGATAGAACAAAATTCTCGCGGCAATTCAAAGAGTTCCAGACAAAACGTCCGTTTTCTTTTTCGGTTATGGTCTGCGACTTTGGACAGGTTGTCTGTAACGCTTTACATCTCGAACCGCATGAACGTCACGTAAAGAGAGCGTTCCTTGTCGATAACCTCGGAATAAGCGACGCCGCCGGAGTACCCAAAGTGCTCCGCCATTTCTTTCAGGAAAGCCTCCCATTCGCTGTGGAGGTTTTTTCGTCCGTACCCTGTTGCGAACGTCAGCACCACAGGGGTCTCAATCCTTGATGCGACCAATTCCATTACGTGGAAGTACCTGTGAAGACGGATGCGAGTCGCTTCATCGCCGGGTCGTTCCGTGTTTTTCGCGTCACACACAAGAAAATGGTGGCCCGATTTCGTGCTGAGTGAGTCGAACACATCCGGGTTCACTTGCTTTGTAACCTCGAAAGGCCCTCGCGGATTCGGAAATCCTTTCTCCTTTGCCCAATGACAGAGACCTTGACGAATTTGCTCGTGCCGCGCGTTCGCAGCGATTTCAAACAATCCTTTACGAAACTTTGCCATTCTTTCAGTTTTCTCAAATCTGAAAAGCACATCGTCAACGGTATCCTTGGAATGGTCTTCGATGAAGCGTTCATAAATATCCGCCAATAATGAATCATCAAGGTCTCGGTTTTGAAAACGTTCGGCATATTCACGAATGGCATCCTTCGGTACGAACCATTGGTTCCCATACCGAACCGCCCGGAGCTTCTTATTCCGAATCTGGATTCGGAGCGTAACCGGGGAGACTCCGAGGTGCCCCGCTGCTTCTCCAAGAGTCAGAAAGTCTTTCATCGTTTCCTCCTTACGACTTATAAACATTTTCGTTTATGTAATTACCATCGTTTACGGAGGTGGTCAAGGACTTTCTTTCGGAGCCTATCGTGTGCATTTGTGTGCACAAAGTACGGAAACGCAACCAAAAATGAGCATAATTGCACACATTATAATTTGCAATTTCTACAGCAATAACAATTCGTTATACAGCTATTTCTTTCTTTTGATCGTACTCATAACCCGAAGGTCGCTAGTTCAAATCTAGCCCCCGCTAAAACGAAAACCCTCGATAATCTTGAAAGATATCGAGGGTTTTTCGCTTTTATCCCAAGTTCATACCCAGGGCGCGGAGCGAATTAACACAAACTGAGGGTTGTCGGTTCAAAATGAGTTCCGGCGACTTTCTAAATGGCCGCATATCGTTTGGGGGTTATTAAAAGCAACACCGCAGGCGAGATATTACTTTTTCGCCGGCGGATAGCCGTTGACCTCTTCGAATTTCATGCTGCGAATCGCGTGAGCCAGTTCATCCGCCGAAACCGGGATCGGTTCGTCGATAAGTTCGGGCACATTGTACATAAAGGGATCCTCGCCTTGCACCGATGGATCCCTGGCGGGGATGAGAACGGGTTTGTGCACCTGTCCTTCGGGATCGACATAGGTCAGGTAGGTCCGAATATAGATTCCCGTCTCCCGGCTGCTGCTGAAAACAAGCCACCTGCCGTTGCTTGACCAGGAGTTCCACCCCCGCGATTCCCCGGTTTGCAGTTCCGGGCATTGACGCGGTTCGAACCGTCCGGTCTCCCGCGCCTTTTGCAGATCGACCAGATAGATGTAATCCATCATGCGGATCGTGAGCCAACGCCCGTCCGGGCTGGTGCGCGGGAATAAAATGCTGTTTCCCGTCTCGCGGGACGAAATGATCACCTCGGGCTCCGACCATTCATCCTTGTCGATGTCGAAGCGAACGCGGACCAGATCGAATGGGACAATCTGCCGCAGGACCTCACTCGGCACGTCCTTCGTCGGCGTCGCCCCCCAAGGTTTGGGTGCGGCCGAGGCGAAGAGTTCACGCCCGTCCGTCGAGAAGGTCGCACCGTCCTGCAGCCAATCCTCGCGCGCGAGGCCCGGGATCGGGCGCACGGTCCGCGTCGAGCGCCGGTAGTAGAACAGATCGGATTCCTCCGCCCGAGAGCCACGTGGTGTAAGGCGTGGTTGTTGGAAGACAATGACATCGCCGCCGGGATGCCAGGTGGTGTAGCCGAACTTCAGCGGAATTTTTTCGATCTTTCCATCGATTACGAGAATCGTACCCGTATCGAAAATAAAATGTCGAAAGCCCAACGACATATACCGCGTTTTATTTCCGACGAACGAATGGCAATTGATACACGAGGTCCCAATGCGCTGGTTGTCCAGGACAATCTTGTCGTCAAAACCGCCGAGCGTTCGCTGACGGATTTGGATGCTGGTCTGCCGCCAGTCCTGCCCCGGAATTTTTCGGCGATAGACGAGGTAATCGTCCACGCGCTCGCGCGCCACGCGCACTTCAAACTCCTTGAAGCGCCGCCATCCGCCAAGGCGATCCTGTATCGTGACCTCGAATTTCAATACGCCACCTTGATTACTTTCCAGCAGTCGATGCCATTCCGCTTCCGGGATCGGAACCGCGGGATCCGATCGGGAGATCGTGATCTCGGTTCCTTGGTCGCCGTGAATCCGCGTTTGAAAAGCGACACCCGGTTCCTCGATCCGAAAGCGGATCGGCGCGATATTCGGTGGAATCACCGTGGCGGCATAGTCGGGGAAAATCCGCGGTTCGGTCCCGGCCAAAGGGGCACTCGCCGGCGGTGTTGCCACGCTTTTACACCCGGCGAAAACGGCTAATAAGGCAACAATCACCGTCAACCGCAAGCCGGTGTGCTTCGTTCGATAATTCACGGTGCCACTCCCGCGGGTGATCTCGCCTGATCATAATAGTACCAATAGGTCGTTTGGAATGCGCCACCGTCGCTTCTCTCCCCGTTCGCGCGGCGTTCCCGCCAGGATCGATACGCCGCCAGCCGATCGACGACGGCCGGATCGACAGCGAACCGGTCCGCGAGCGGCTCTTCCGCGGCGCCGTTTTGCCGGAGCGCGAGCGCCTCCTGATAGTGTACCGGTAAGGTTCGACCCGGCGTCTCCGGTTGCTTGGCCAACATCGCGGTAAAAGCATCAAGCTGCCGCTCAAGCAGGTAAAACGCCCCAAGATATTCGGCGGCCATCCGGTTGTTCGGACAGCCGGCAAGGATGCGGTTGAGAGTTTCGGCGTCGTCGATATACAGGTCAAAAATGTCTTGGACCGCGTACATCGAGGAGGTTTCATCGGTTGCGCACCTTCGCTCGCGGAGCCAGCGGATTTCCGGATCGGCGGCCAGTTGCTCGTCGGTGTTCATCATGGTTAGTTTCTTGGCCGCCCATTGGGAGTCGAGGAAACTCTGTGAAAGTTCGCCCAGGAGGATTCGGGCCGAACCTTTGTCTCCCGTAGCCAACGACAGAAGCGCCAGCTTTCGAAAAATCAATGGCCGGAAACCCATCCAATCGGTTAAAATTATTAGCTCCAATTTCGCCACACTCAGTAGCCCAAGGTCGATGTGCAACTGCGCTCGCCGCCATAGACTTGGCGCCTTGAAATTTACTTGCTCGCTGAACGGAACCTGTGGCTCCCGGCCAAGCAAGAGAACATCAGCACCGGTTTGATGGAATTCGAACATACGATTGGCAAGCGCGCCGGTATGGAAAAGCGCCCGGTTCACGGAATTTAGTATAAGGGGGTTGTTGGAATAACCATGCGCCCGCTCGATCAACTCGGCCCATCGTCCATGATACGCTAGATAATCGGATTCCAAGAAATCTTTTTTGAAGAAATCAGGGGCACCCACCAACCCAATGATGGTCACCGCAATTGCCAGGGATTGAAAAATGCGGTTGCGTAAAAGTCGCCTTGCACCCGCAACTTGATGCCATGATTTGGCCCGATCAGTCCCGATGAGACCGCGGAGCGTTTTTGCGAGCAAGGGCAATGCGACAATGAGGTAAAAAAACATCGCCGTGACAATCTCGATCAGGGTGGACAGTCCACCGATCTCATCCTGCGAGGAGGTTGATACCGGGACGAACAAGTGAACCAGGATTCCGGGAGAGAACGGAAGGATTAGGGTGTACGCCTCCCAAGGTCCATAACCGTAGACGAGCACGCCGATCCCAAAGGGGATTAATGCCAACGAGGCTAGATGGACGACCGCCCGCCATCGTTGTTGACGCCCACGAACGCGTCTTTCATATAAGGCGCAACACAAAGCATAAACAATGAAAGCACCGCCAGCCAATTGGTAAATCGCTACCGTGCCAGCCAACTGCCACAAGACGTTCAATCGGAACGACCATCGGCATACGATAACCGCCAAGCCCATCGATATCAGGAAAGCCAGATAAGCCGACAATTCGAATCGGTACCGAGCGAAGGTGACGAACAGCGCCAGGGGACCGGTAAACCGCAGGAACCGCAGCGATGAGTCGCCGATGAGCCGGATAAAAGCATCCGTCACGAAAAACAAGGCCCAACCCAGACCGACAATGATCGCCGCTCCCAGCCATGAAAAACTGAACAACTGGGCAAGGAATGCCGCGATGTACTCCACCGTGCCGCCAGGACGGGAAATGCCGGCGAGAAATGGATCTAATCCGGTTTTAAATATCGGAAAGTTCGGAATAGTTCCGGCCCCGTGGAAAATCAGACAAGGTTCGATGACCAACCAGGTATATAAAAAGAGGATTGCGAAAATGACCGCAGACAGGATTTTCGATCGGCTCGTACCCAAACGAAACATCCACCCGTCCAAGCGAGTTGAAACGCGAAGCCGAAAACTATCCAGTTGTCGCAGCAGATCACCCTCCTGGTTCACCTCCCCGACCCAATTTCCAGAGCACCAAAATGTCATGACCAGAATAAAAAACCGAATTCGCACTGTCAAATTGTAGGCTGATCGGACACCGTGGAATCCGGACCGAGAAAAGCTTCCTGGAACTCGGGGCGAGAGGCGAGCGTACGGGCTTCGCCGCTCATCCAGACACGGCCCTCGTGTAGCACGTAAGCGTCGTCGCTGATCGCCAGCGCGATGTGAACGTTCTGTTCCACCAGCAGCATGGTCAGGCCGGCTTCCTTCAGGCGGCGGACGGCGCGGAACAGATCCAACGACAGCGCCGGGGAAAGGCCGAGGGTCAGTTCATCGAAGATCAATACGGCGGGCCGCGCCATGAGGCCGCGCGCGACTGCGAGCATCTGTTGTTCACCGCCGGACAGCGCCCCGGCCGCCTGTCGCTGCCGTTCCTTTAAGCGAGGAAAAAGCTCGTAGACGCGGGTGAGTGTGTCGGCATCACGGCCGCGGCCGCGCGCGGCAAACGCGCCCATTTCCAGATTCTCAGCCACCGTCATTTTGGCGAAAAGTCGCCGCCCCTCCGGAACCAGCGCGATCCCCAAGCGGGCGCGCGCGTGCGCCGGCAGGCGTCCAATGTCTTTTCCCTGGTAGAGTACTTGCCCGTTCGAGTGGCGGATCAGCCCGGCGATCGCGTGCAGCAAGGTTGTCTTCCCGGCGCCGTTGGCGCCGCAGAGCGCGGTCAGCCGGCCGGACAACAGGCGCAGGCTCACCTCGCGCACGATGAGGGTTTCGCCGTAACCGGCGGTGAGATCCTTCACCTCCAGAATCGCGCCGGTATTTGCCGCGCCGTTCGTCACGCCAACAACTCCTGTAAGGCGCGTGGATCGCCGAGGTATGCCTCGATCACGCGCGGATTCGCGGTGACTTCCGTCGGCGCCCCAGCCGCGATAATCGCGCCGGCCTCGAGGACGACGATGGTATCCGAAACGCTGGTCACCGCTTGCATGACGTGTTCGATCATCAGCACCGTGAGCCCCTGGGCGCGAACGCGCCGGATGATCGCCAGCATTTGCGCCACCTCGACTGGGTTCAAACCGGCCAGGGTTTCGTCGAGCAATAACAAATGCGGCCGCGCGGCCAGCGCCCGCGCCATCTCCAACCGCTTTTTTTCGGCGAGGTTCAGCGTCCCGGCCAATTGACCGCCGCGCGCCCGCAGTTCCACCAATTCAAGAATTTCATCGGCGGCGGCCGCCGCTGCCCGCCCGCGCAGCCGTTCGCGTCCGAAACAAGCGCCCACCATCGCATTTTGCCGCACGGTGAGGTCCATCAGCGGGCGAACGACCTGGTGGGTGCGCGCCAGGCCGCGCCGGGCGATCCGGTACGGCGGCAGGCCAGTGATATCGCGGTCGGCGAAAAGCACGCGGCCGGAGTCGGGACGCAAGACCCCATTGATGAGGTTGAAGAGCGTCGTCTTGCCGGCGCCGTTCGGTCCGATGATGCCAATGATCGCGCCCCGCGGCACTTCGAGCGACACGTCTTGAATGGCGCGCACACCGCCGAACGACTTGCCCAACTTTTCCAGGCGAAGGATCATTCCAGATACCTCCGCAGCCGCGTGAAACGATGGCGCAACGCCCCGACGATGCCCTGGGGAATAAACAACACGATCAACAGCAGCGCGCCGCCCGCGAAGACCAGGTGCATGTTCTTGAACAGATCGCTCGTCAGCAACAGTCCGCGCAAGCGTTCGTAACCCAGCGCCCCGACAAGCGGCCCCAGCACGGTGCCCTGCCCGCCGAGCATGATCATGACCAGCGATTCGATCGACATGTGCAGGCGAAAGGCGTCGCCCGGTTCGATATTGCCGTTTTTAAAAAAGTAAAGCGCGCCGACCACTCCCGGGAAAAACGCCGACACGGCATAGGCCAGCGTCTTGAACAGCGGCGCATCCACGCCCATCGTCTGCGCCGCGTCCTCGTCCTCGCGGATCGCCAGCAAGCCCAGGCCGAAGCGCGAGCGCTTGATCGCCAGCGAAACGATCACCACCGCGAGCGCGACGGCCAGCATCAAGCCGTAGACGAACCACAACGCCTGCGCGGGGCCGCCATACTTCTGGTATACGACAAAATTCAGCGACAGGCCGGTTGCGCCGCCGAACGGACCGAAGTTGTTGACGAAGGCGCGGGCCGCCTCGTTGACGCCGATCGTCGCCAGCGCGAAATAGGCGCCGCGCAGCCGAAGCACGGCCATGCCGAGCAAGACCGCCAACGCCGACGCGACGAACCCGCCGGCCAGGGCCGCGGCGAACAGTGACCAGGCATGCGCCGTGAGAAAATACATTGCGGTATAACCGCCGAGGCCGAAAAAGACGATGTGGCCGAAATTGACGTAGCCGGTGAAGCCGAGAAAGATATTCAAGCTCGAAACGAGCACGATGTAGAGCAGCACGATAAAGGCCGTCTCGCGCAGGCTGTCGTCGTGCGCGAAAAAAACCGCCGCGCCCGCCGCGAGCAACAGCAACGGATACAGCCAGACGGGTGGTTGTTCGCGCCGGCTCATTTCATTTCGCTCCGAACAGCCCGGTCGGCCGCACCACGAGGATCAGGATGAAGATCCCGAACTCCAACACGGGCGTCCAACTCACGGGAAGAAAAAGCGGGATGAGCCCTTCCGCCGCGCCGAGCAGCAGGCCGCCGAACAGCGCGCCGAGCGGGTTGCCGAGGCCTCCCAAAACGCAGATGACGAACGATTTCGGCTCGAACCCGGCACCGCTGTAGATCGTGAACGGAAAAACCGTGGCGATCAGCAGCCCGGCGACGCAGGCCAACATCGCCCCGATGCTGAACGACAGCGCCAGCACGCGCGTCGTGGGAATGCCCATCAATTCCGCCGCCTGGCGATTGTCGGCCGCCGCGCGGATCGTTTTACCCGTCGCGGTACGGTTCAAAAAGAAATGGAGCGCGGCGGCGATCAGAACCGCGACCAACGCGGCGGCGAGTCGCGAGCCCTGGATCACGACCGCTCCGAGCACCACCGCGGGAAAGGAAAAATCGATGTTACGCGGCGTGCCGGAAAGCAACGTCGTGCCCAGGCCGAACAGGATCATGTTCACGGCGAAAGTGGAAAGCAGGCTCGCCAAATGCGGCGCGGTGAGTACCCGGTGAACGGCGCCCCAGTACATCGCCAGGCCGACCAAACCGCCGCCGATCGCCGCGATCGGTACCGCCAGGTAGGGGTTCAACCCGCTCGCGGCGAAAAACCAATAGGCGATGAACATGCCGAGCGTCATCAGCGCCCCGTGGCCGAGGTTGATGACGTTCATGACGCCCCAAATGAGATTCAGCCCCATGGCCGCCGCGCCCAGCACGCAGCCCATCAAAAGGCCGTCCACCAGGGACGAAAGCAGTTGTGTACTCACCCGCCGATCCGTTCGCGCTCAGTGAATCGGATAGACGGCCGACGCGGATTTCACCTCGGCGGGCCAGACGACCTGCTTGACGAGTTCTTGCCGCTCATTCTTCTGCCATTGGATGTAAACCATCTCGTGCCCCTGCTGCAGGCCGTGCAACGCCGGCGCGTTTTCGAACCGAATGCGGCCGAAGAAGGTCAGGAGATTCAGGTTGTCGAGGGCGGCTTTGATCTTGTCGGTACCCAGCGAACCGGCCGCCGCGATCGCCTTTTGCAGAACCAGGCCGGCGGCATATCCGCCCGCCGAATGGTAGGACGGTTCTTCGTTGTATTTCCGGCGATAGGCCTCGCTGAATTCCTCGACGCTCGGGCCGAACCATTCGCTCTCGCCGGGGCTGGCCAGCGCGGCGTTGTACTTCGCCTGCGGCTCCCACTGGCTCGGGCCGACGATCCCCACGGCCGCGTCGCCGATTTCGGCGAATTTCGGTTCCGGCGGCGCCACGAGCAGCGCAATGAATTTGGCTTTGATGTTCTTCTCGAACAATTGACGCGCGAAAGTCGTGCCGTCGGCGAAGTGGCCGCCGCCCAACACCACGTCGACGGTCGGCGGGATTTTGTTGATGAACGGCGCGAAATCCGCCGCGCCTGTGTCATAACCCTCCGCCATGGGTATCTTGACGCCTTTTTCGCCGGCGTACTTGCCGAGCGCCCCACAGACTTCGGTGGCGAACTTGTCTTTTTCGCAAATGAGCGCCACGGCATGGGGGCCCGAATCGAGCGAAGCCAGCAAATCCAAAGCTCCGGTCAGATAGCGGCTGGCCGGCGTATAAATCTGGTAGACCAGGCTATAACCCTTGGCGTGGGTGGAATCCGACGCCGCGCCAGCGGTAATGATGACCTTGCCGTTTTGCTCCGCGATGACGGCCGCCGCGTCGGCCAGACCGCTGCTGTAGGGACTGATCAAGAAATCGGCGTGATCCTGCGTAATCAGCTTGGTGTAAAGCTCCTGCACCCGGTCCTTGTTGCTTTCGTCGTCATAGAACTTGGTGGCGAAGCGAATGTTTGTGCCGTCGGCCAATCGGGCGCCGCCCGCCGCATTGACCTGCTCGATCCACAGGCTCAACCCGTTGATCTGGCGGGTCGACTCCACGTTGAGCTTGCCCGTCTGCGAAGCGGTGAACCCGATAGTGACGGTTTTCGCCTGCGAACCGTCGGTGGGAATCGCCGGTTGCTCGCTTTTCGCGCAAGCGGCAAAGGCAATGATGAGGAACATCGGCAATAACCGGCACGAGAACCAGAAGCGGCATTTGACGGCACGCATGGCATTCCTCCGTTCGGGACTCGGTAAGCGGATACCACACTTGGGATGATGACTACGATTCAGTTGTACCCAGGTGATTCGGCAGTCGTCAAGGACGCCGTCAAATGAAAAAGTGTAGCCTTCGTAACAGGGAATTGCCGCGAATCGCCGGCGAGTGACCTTGACAGTAGCAAGTTGGCAATGCTGAAGTGATTCGCGGTAGAAAAATCGCGGTGGGTCGGGCCGACCCAAGATCGAAATCAGTCGCGAAAAACAGATCGAGCCGACGGACGGATAAGGCTAAAATGATCAACCGGATCGTTTCTTTTTTAAAGGATCCTTCCTTTAATCGTCCGCTGGTTTATGGGTTTTCCTTCTGTGGCATTCTCGTTTTCTACCGCATGATCCCGCAAAACCTGCTTTATATCCATATTGTTTTCGGAATCCTGCTTTCGTTCTACGCGGGCGTCTGGCTGCACCGTCGGTTCGGCGCCAAGTGGCATCAGACGAATTGGCCGTGGATCGCCGTTTTCGGCTATCTAGCCTTTTCGCTCGGCTTCGATTTCAAAGTCTTTTTCTTTTACCTCGGCAGCTATTACCCCTATCCGCCGCCGACCCATGCCGGCCTGCATTTTTTCACGATGGTGACGGCCGTGTTCGCCTATGCCGCGCTCAATCTGTTTTTCGGCGGCCGCGCCGCGTTTTACTACGAACAGGCGCCATCGCCGCGCCATGCCCTGGCCGCGGGTTTCTTCGGATTAGGCCTCGGCATTCTCTTGGTCAACCTGATCCTGTTCCGCAATTGGCCGGTCGCGGTGTTCACCTCGTTGTTTTTGCTCGCCTGGATGATTCCGCGAAACCGAACCGGGTTCGCCGTCGCGACGCTCCTGGTTTTCATCTCTATTGGAATCTACCTGAAACAATCCAGCGCGGTTTATCTGGGCAGTCTGCAGGACGCGGTGTTGGAAAAACAGGTTGATTCGCCGTACACCCGAACGCACTTTTTCACCTATCACGATCGGCAGTGCGTCACCATCGACAGCAACTATCACCCGATTACCTTCAACTGTCGAAACCCGGAACTTTTACCGCGCGGCTTGACCTACTTTTTCAAATTTCTTGTCGGCGAACGATCCAACTATCGCGCCCTGGTCGTCGGACGTTCGCTGGGGATGTATCCGAACATCCTGCTTTCGGTGAATCCGCGGGCCGAGGTCATTCAGACGGCCGATTTCGACCCGCAGATCACGCGACAGGTGGAAAAGAATTTTTCGTTCACCGACATCGACGACCGTTCGGCGGGCAAACGGAAGATCCGTTACTTCGCCGGCGACTTGTCGCGGTTCATGCTCGATCATTCGGGGTCGTACGATATTGTTTTTTACAACGGCATCGGTCTGGCGCAGTACCAGGTGCCCTTTTGCCTTCACTTTCAGGAATACTATTTATTGACGCCCGAAGTGCTCAATCGCCTTTTCTACACGATGCTGGCCCCCGACGGCGTCTTCATCATGGATTGGGGCGGCAGCATCAGCAAAGAACCGCTTTACATGCTCGCCAACTTTCCGGCGGACGTTGACGTTCGCATTTTCTGGTACGACCTGATCGAGCCGCCGTTTACCGGCATGCCGCTTTTTTATATTGTCGCTTCCCGCGACAGCGCACGGTTGGACGCGCTCGAAGCGCACTTGAAAAAATCGTCCTTCTTTACCCGACTGCCGCGCCCGCAGGCCAGAACCTTGGAATTCTCCCTGCCGCAATTACTGGCCAAGCGATTGGACATTTTCCGCGACTTCCACTCATTGATCATGGACCAGAATGCCTATTTGAAGACTTCGTGGGACCGACCTTTTTGCCGTTACGATATGATCCTGACGCCGCTGTTTTTCTTGTTTTTGTTGGCCGTCCTCATCGGCGCGGCAATTTTCTTTTTCCTGATCATGCTCGGCATCGCGCGCGCGACCGTGGCCGTCTGTCGGGAACTCGGCCTACTTTGGCGGCAAAATACGGCGCTCTCCGGCATCAAACCATGGATTAAAGCGGCGGTGATTTTGTCCTTTGAAGCTCTCTTGGTCCTCTTCATCATGTCCGCGTTGCTGGAAACGTCCCGGCAAAAGCAATTATCGCTGGTCGTGGCCGGCCTGCTGGCCGTTTTCACCCTGCTGATACTGTTTCGCCGCCTGCCAGCCACCGGCCGATCATTGGTCGATTCGCTCCTGCTTTTCATCCGCCGCTATCCCGTTTTGCTTTGCGAAGCCGCGGTACCACTCTGGCGCACTCGCCCGCGATTTCTTTTTCTCAATCCGCTGCGGCGGCAGACAATCGCCTATTTCACGGGCATCATGGCCATCATCTGGTTCATCGATGTCGCCGGTCGGCAATCGCATCAACTCATCGGCATTGGTTATACGTGGCCGATATTCATTTTCATCTGGCTGACCGCGGCCGCATCGGCTTTGTTCATCCTCCGGCGGGCCGCGCTCTCCTGGGCGCCGACCGCGGGGTTGTCGGTGCTGGCGATCGCCGCCGTGACGACCGCCAATCTGAACCTCGAGGGCGCGCCGGCGCTGATTCCGGTGATTTTGACCGGTTGGCTGACTGGTGCGACGGTACGCCTGGCCCTGCCCTCCGAGGCGGCGGAGGATCGCCAGGCCTCTTGGCATGCCTTCTTCAGCGGCATCGCGATCGGTTTTGTCGCCTGTCAGATCCTGCAATTTTTCGTCGGATTCAGTGTCGCCGCGGACGTGGCCTTGTTGATTCTACTGCTCGTGCTCTGGCGTCTATGGATGGGCCGTCGGCAGAATCCGGCTGGGTGAGGTCAATCCGGGGATTTCATCCGTTGCCGTCTGATCCGTTTTTTCCGCTGCATTCTCTTGATCGAGAGGAATCATCATTTCGAACCTGGCGATTTCCGCCACCGGCATGGTGGTGCCGTCGCGATCATAGGCCCAATCGACAAAATCCTGCGAAAGTTTCCGGTATTGCCAGACGGCGGTCAGGCGCAACGGACCTGGCGCGTGGTCGGGGAGAACAGTTTCAAATTCGTCACCGATCCGCTGCCCGAAGGCGATCTGGCGTTCGACGATTTTCTTTTCGATCTGCCAGACGCGGTTCATTTTTACGATGTTCCCGTCCTTACCGATCATGTAACCGCCCAGGCGATGCGAACCCGGAAGCACCTGCTGTTCGGCATCCAAGCCGCCGGATTGGAAAACGAGGGCGTCGTCCGCATCCGTCACCCGTACCTCGATCCAGACCTCGATCAAATCCAGTGGCGCGGCCGGGAAAGCGTGGTCAACGCCGATGTTTGACGTCCAGAGGATGAACTTGAACTTTTCGCCCGGCATTACGGCGGAGCGGGGTTCGTAATTCATTTTGAGCCAGATGCGGAGGGCATTGTCCTCATCCAGATCGACCACCTGCCCCCAGGCGCGCAACTGAATCGGAAATTGCCCCTTGAGGAAGCAACGGATGAATTCGACTTGCTCGTAATCCCGATTGGCAAAAGGCGTCGCCGTGTTGCTTCCCGGGAACAGATGATTTCTCACGGAACCGGATAAGCCGAGGTCGGCGCGGGACTGCATATGGCAATCAATGCAGCGGCCGCGTTCCAGGCCGATGTCGTTGGTGGGTTTGATCTGCAGGCGATGGCACACCTGACAGAATTCGTCGCGATATTGAATTTTCCGTTGCAGCGCTCTGCCGTGTCCCGGCGGGAAAAGGTTGATCAGCATTTTCCCGAAGACAGAAACGTCGCCTGTTTGGTCGGGCGCCAATCGCGCCAGATGCCGCAGGTTGGGTTTCAGCGTCAACACCGACCGGCGCAGGTCGGGAGGAAATTGCACCGCGTCGGCGACATGACAAAAGACGCAGGACATGTTGTGGCGGTCGGCGAAATCCCGATAGTTCTGGGACGAATCGAAAAGCGATTGCGGATGATGGCAACCGGCGCAAAGGTTGGCGTTTTCCGCGCCGATCTCCGCGATCATCAGATCCAGATTCTTCTGAAAATAGGGCGTCTGCATCGACCGGTTGTGAGTCGATTTCAGATGATCGGCCAGAATGTCCGGGTGGCAGTCCGCGGTGCGGCCGCAGGATTCGGTCAGTTCGAGCAGATTCGCCTGTTTAAAATCGAGCGGCTTGATCCGCTCGGCCGGCTCCCGCTCGGCCATGGGTATCGTCGACAGGTGAAGCGTGAAGGACGGGTCCGCGGTGCGCGCATCGATCAGGCTGCCGATCAGCAAAAGAAAAAAAAGCCCGACGGGAAAGGCGAAACGCCGCAGGTGGACGCCGATGGCCGATCGATTGCCCGGCGCGGCAAGCCACCGGAGCAGCCAGAGCAACAAAGAGGCGGTGAGTAGGAAGCTGGAGATTCGATGCAGCGAAAACGCCGCTTGTGCCGTTCGTCCCAAACGTAGAACGAAAATCATCACTCCGGAGTAACAGGTAACCAGGTACGACCAGATGAGAATTTTCGCGTGAATCAACTTCAACCGGGAAAAGGCCGGCAAAAAGGCGTTGAAGCGGATCGTCGACACGAGCAGTGCCGACCCGAGGAGCAGAAATGCTCCGCGATTTTCCGGCGCGACTTTCAGGGGTATGACGATACAGATCGCCAGAACGATCAGGTAGAAAGTCCAGGTGTTGAAAAGGTCGACTCCTCGGCGTCCGGAAAAATACCACCGCAAAAGCAGGGCAACCGCATAGACAACAGCCAAGCCGCCAATCGCGACGATGGCGCCGGCCGGGGAATCCTCGTTGCCGATCAGCATCGCGATCGCCGCACCGAAAATGATTAAAAAGAATCCGTGCGAGAATGCCGACCCTCCCCACTCATTTTTTTCGACGATTCGACGCAACCAGATTGCGTTGAAAATTGTACACCAGATAAAAGACACGAGCGGGTGGAGAAAAAGAGCCGCCAGGTAGAAATCCGTCCAGGATGAGGAAAAAACGAACCAGAATCCGGTCATGATCGATACAATCGACAATCCCCAGATCCATTGCTCGCCTGGCTTCGTTTGCGCGGAACGAATCAACCAATACTCCTTACCGGCATTAAGCAATCAGTATATCATCAGGCCGTCGAATTTATCCAGGGTTCGCGCCTTTAGCCCTCGTTTTCGTGCCGTGAAAGCTGCTCCATTCAGGTTTTTCGAATGACGTCTTCAGGTATCTCCCGATGGCCGGGCAGCCTTCCGTCGCCTATCGTTCGTCGCATCAGGACTGAACGAGGAGTTCCCAATGGAGGAAATGGCAATGAAGGCGCATGAAAGCCAGGTTTTTGAGTTGTATCTGACCCGCGTCAACAGACCCGACAAACTTTTTCCGCCCGCCTCCGAAACGCCGACACCAGGGCAGCGACATGACGAAACTCCACCGGCGGCTCGCGAACGGGCGTCAAAGAGCGCGGCGCTCGTCCCTACCAAGCCGAAATTCAGTTTGACGGAATGGTTTTGCGACCGGGCGCTCAAGGGTTTTGCCTCCCGAGTCGAACGCTATCCGGTGTTCATCAGTCTGGCCGCCCTGGGCAGCGGTTTTCTCGTCGATCAAATGGACCGGCATTCGCGCCTGGCGCTGCCGCCGCACGAGTCCTGATCAATCCAGAACTCGCGCAATAAGTCGTGGGCCGAAGCACCGGCATGTTGCCATGATCAAATTCCGCCGCGTATGATGGCGGCATGGTCGACCCCACGAAACAGAGCCGCTGTCCGCAATTGCGAAAACTGATCTTTCGCCTTGGGGCGATCATCGGTTCGCTCATTTTCCTGCTGGTCGCGATTGAAATCGGCCTGCATCTGACCGGCCATTTCCTGATCAAAACGATCGCACTGGACACGGCGGCGAATCCCGACGCGCCGTCAGGATTTCTCGCGGCCTGCTTCGGGGATAGCGTCACTTACGGCCCGATTGATACCACGCTCCGCTCATATTCCTATCCGGCTCAGCTCGAGCGCTTGCTTCGGCGAGAGCACCCCACCCTGGGTGTCCGCGTACTGAACGAAGGCATCTGTGGCGCCAATAGTGCGGATGTAATCGAACGGCTGAAAAGTCGTCTGGCCGCCTATACCCGCGCTCCCGACCTGCTCATCGTCATGGCCGGAACCAATGACATGTGGAACCTGCACGCCGCGACACCTTTGAAAAACGGCAGCGCCTCGTTGCCGGCCGGTAAGCAGTGGTTGGCAAAACTGGAAACAACGAGGGTCGGCAAGTTGTCGGCGATGCTCGGCCTGCGGGGAGCAGCTTTGGTTAACCGACTGCTCGAAACCAAGGGCGAAGGCGAGCAGAGCCGAAATTGGCAAACCGAGGATTCCCGATATGTCTGTGTGCTTCATCCGGAACTGCCCGAGGAACGGCCGTTTCTGGAAACCTGGCTGAGGCAGGATCTGGCGGAAATCCGCCGGATCGGCGATGCCGCGGGAATTCCCATCCTCATCGGCCTCTACCATCTGTCCCAGATGAACCCGCTCATCCGCGAGGCCGCGACGCAAGCCGGTCTCCCGGTGTGCGATCCGCCGGGGCATGGCGATGCTTATTGGAAAATGACGGGGCTCCTTTCTTCGGACGGCTGGCATCCCAACGAAAAAGGCTACGCGGTCATCGCACGCCATTTCGCCGCCTGCTTCGAATCGCTCGCCCTGATCCGAAATGCGGCGGAGAAAAAGTAGCCGCCGCGACCGGAATCAATTCTATTTGCCCATTGGAAAAACCCTGTTAGAGTCACTGCCGCCAAACAAAATAAGGAGCCGGATGATGTGGGTAAGCCTGGAAGTGACTCATTCGATCGTTTGTCCCACCTGCAATCTGCGCAATGCGCTACCGGGATTGCGACAACAGCTGAAATGCAGTCATTGCCGGGTGGACATCCCGGTCAAGGAAGCGTTCAAGGGACAAACCAGCGGGATGAGGCACTTGTTCGGCGGCCATTACGATGCCTTGGCCGAAGCGGTGGTGCTGCTCGACGAAGGACACGCCGGAACCGGCATCGAACTGGCAATGGATTACCGGTGCGAATTTTTCCGTTGGAAGCCCCGTTGTCCCGAGTGCGACAAGCCTTTCAGCGAAGCCCAGTACACCGACCCCGCGCCGGCGATCACTTGCCACGAGTGCGGGCATACCCTACCGATTCGAATCCCGGATGAAAAAAGCGCCAAATGGGATCCGCGCCTGCACCTGATCATTAACGACGCCGGCGAAAACGGCGACCCGCGCCGGCGGGAAACGCCCGCCGCGGCCAAACCCGTTGTCTTGTCCTGTGCCGCCTGCGGCGCCGATCTGTCACTTGACGGTGAGTCCCGCGAAGTCAAATGCGAACACTGCGGCAGCGACAACTACCTGCCCGACGAACTGTGGCAACAACTGCACCCCGGGGAAAAAGGCCATGTTTTTTATCTGATTTACCGAGTCGACCCGCGGCTGGATTTTCAACTGCACAGGTATTTTTTCGGTCCGAACAAAGCGCGATACGCCGCCAAGAAAAAACGGCTGGAGGTGTCGCTGCACCGCGCGCTGGAGGATTTCCTCAAACCCGATAATCTGGCGACCTTCGAACAAGTCATGGCGGAGAAGCTTGACCCGACGCTGCGAAACATGATTTTGAGCGACACCCGACTGACTCCGGCGCATCTGGAAATCATCAACCGGCAAAATCCGGAAGCGGATCTCGAGTTGGCCGGCAAAAAGAATCTTTCGGCGGAATTGATTGAAAAGCTCGCCCTGGCCGCCGATTCGCGCGTTCGGCGGCAAATCGCGTCGCACGAACAATTGCCCGCTCCGCTGGCGATTCGCCTGGCGAGCGATGCGGAAGAAACCGTGCGCGTGAAAATCGCCGGACGTCAGGCTCTTTTGCCCGCACTGTTTTCAACTCTCGCGGAGGACCCGGAAGCATCGGTCCGCGCCGTCATCGCCGCGCGCGCCGATGTCGCCCCCGAAATTCTGGCGAAGTTGGCTCACGATTCAGTGGCAGCGGTTCGCGCCGCCGTAGCAGCCAACCATTCGACTCCTGCGCCGGCGCTCGGCAAATTGGCGCGCGATAAAGACGAAAAGGTGGCCGCTTTCGCGCGGAAAAACGCCAATTATCAACCCGGCTTCCTCGCGCGCCTGTTTGGTAAAAACTAGCGGAGATAACCTCTGGACATCATCATTCCGCCGACAAACCAAGATGCCAGAGTGCCCCTTCGCCGGTGTAGACGACGTGCAAAACACCCGCGCCGTCTTGCAACAGGTTGATCGACTTGCCGACATCGCCGATGGAATCGAGCGTCCGTTTTTCCCAGGAGCCCGTCGCATTGGTCGCATACTTCAAATCGCGGTTCGCGGCATCGTAATAGGCGATGTGCGCCGCGCCCGCCTCGTCGATCAGCAGCGACGGATACTGGCTGACGTCACCGGAATCGACGGTTTCCGTCGTCCAGGCACCGCCGGCGTTAGTCGCGTAGCCCAAACAGCTATTTTCCTCTTGGCAATAGGCGACGTGCAAGACATCTTCATGAATGGCCAAGGTCACGAAAGAAGTCGATCCGTCGGCCGCGGCGATGGTCTCGATCTGCGGGGTGTTCCAATCGCCGCACGCATGCCGCAATTCCGTGGCCGTCGTGTAAACGGCATGCAAAACATCCGCCGAGTCGAAAACGATGGCCGTTCCGGACTCCGCTTCACCGTCGATTAAATAGTCGTTGACCAACAGCCCTTCGGGCGGCGGATCGAAGTAATTCTGACAATCGCCGTACCATGGATCCGGCGTGTAATAATAGGCTTGAAAGAGAACATTATCGGAACGCCAGGCCGCGCCGATTCCGCTGGCTCCGGAGTAGAAGTACCGTCCGGTAGAAGACCAGCCAGCGCCGTCATTGTCGGCCTTGTAAACCGAATAGCAATTTTCCCATGGATAAGCCGGCTGATCTTCGGCATGAGAATTGAAAAGCAGGGCATAGGAAATTCGGGGGTTGCCGGAACCGTCGACGGAAATCGTCGGGTAGAGGCCGGCCAGGTGAATGTCAAAACCGCCGGTCGTCGGTCCGTAATAATAATAATCGCCTTCGTGGACGATCGTCGATTCGGATTCGCCTGCGGCGAGGTGCGTGTATTTCAAACTGGAAAAACAACCGCCGTGCTGGGTGTGGAGAAGGCATTGCCTGATGTTGTATGCCAGGTGCAAGGAGCCTTCGTCGTCGAAAACGGCTGCGGCGTGATCGCTGACGTCTCCTTCGGTATGCAACAGCGATTGCCGGCTGATCTTGGTGGTCAGTCCGGTGACCACCATCAATTGAGCGCCTTCTTCTTCCGTCAGGTAAGCAAGCCAAGGCTCGCCGGATCCGTCGATCCCGACTTGATTGAGTAATCCAGCTTTCCAATACCAATCCGCCGGCGGGCCGTCGATCCGCTGGACATCCCAACCGGTTGCCGTTTGCGCGGCGAAAAAGACGTAGCCTTGAGCCGGGTAATAGTAGGTCTCACCGTAAAAAGAGACTTGGGCCCGATCTTCCGGGTCGATCGCCAGAGTGGCATGGACTTGGAAATATTCTGAATACTCATCGATCTCTTCGCCCGACCAACCGTCTTCAAGTTTTGATAAATAATATTCAGAACCGAGAACGGCATGCGGCCGGCCAGCCGAATCCATTGCCATGGCAATATCGTTGGGCATGCCGATATCCGGCACCGCTTCCTGGATCCACTCGCCGGCAATATTGTTGAGGTAATAAAGCACACGGGGGCCGTCATCGGCAAAAAGAACGTGAAGCGATCTGTTCAAACCGACCGCCAGATCGGCGGCATCGCAGCCTCCTTGGGCGCGAACAATTTTTTCATAAGTCCACTGCCCGCTTTCGTCGGAACCATGATAGAGCGAGCATTGATCGTCGGCGTATCCCGTCAGCAACAAGTGAGAATGATCCTGATCATCCAGGCGCAGGCGAATCAGAAAAACATCGCCGGCGATCAAACAACGGCGGCCGATAATTCCGCCCTCAAACTGCACTTCATAAATCGGGCCGTCGTAGTAAACCTGATAAACGATCCGTACCCTGTTTTGGGAATCGACTGCCAAGTCCAGATTGTTGTAGCCGTCTTCGTTGGCGATCACGTTGGTTTGCCAGGCCGACGACGGCAGGCTCGACAGCAATATAAGGTAGCGGGAGCGAACGATCAGAATGTACTTTCTACCGTCCGGACCGGTCGCCGACCGCAACCAGTAAACGGGAGCGCCGCCGTCGATCAATTCGGGGAAATCATCCAGTGGCTTTGATGTATTTTCGTCGCAGGGTTCGATCGTTACATCGTCGTCGTTGTCGTCGTTGTCGTCGTTGTCGTCGTTATCATCGTTATCGTTGTCGTCGTCATCATCATTGTCGTCATCATTGTCGTCGTTGTCATCATCATCGTCATCGTCAGGGGCGGAATCATTGTCGTCGTTGTCGTCATTGTCGTCGTTGTTATCATCATCGTCGTCATCGGCGGGAGACAAGTCGTCAGCGGATGAATCGTCGTCGAGTGGCGAGAGATCATCGTCGCCGTTTTGTTCATTTCCGTCCGGGGAGCAAGCGACGAGAAGCAATAGGGCCACCAGGAAAAACAGGGGTAGGATTGAAATTTTCATGCCATCGCCCCCAATTTCACGAAAAGAACGTCGAATCGAATGAGGATAACTTTCCTGTCATCTGCTCATTCATTGCAAAAAATGCGCCATTTATCGCATTTGTCAATCCAGAAATAATCTCCGTAATTTCATCCATATAATGAGGATTCCAACATTAAATCGAATACTTTGCGGTCGGCCAAGCGCTGATTTTTCAGCAGATATTCGGATTGATGTATAAAATCCAGCGACGCCATTGTGAAATCGGCCGGTATTATTTCTCCCGGTCCAACACTTCCCTGACTTTTCGCGCCAAGGTCTGCGGCGTATAAGGTTTGCCAATGAAATGAATCCCCTCGTCCAGGACACCGTGATGAACGATGACATTTTCGGTGTAGCCGGAGGTAAAAAGAACCCGGATTTCGGGCCGCGTTTTAAGCAATTCCATGGCGAGCATCTTCCCGTTCATACCCGGCATGATGACATCGGTAATCAGTAAGGAAATTTTATCGGGGAACTCCTTGGCAGCGTTCAGCGCCTGCTCCGCGTTGGCGCAATGCAGCAGTCGATAGCCAAGTCTGGATAAGACACGAACGGCCAGATCGCGCACGATCGCCTCATCCTCGACCAGGAGCAACTGTTCCTGACCGGTCGGCAAATTGGTTAACGGGATCGTTTCGGACACTGTTTCGGTCGTACCTATGACCCGCGGCAGATAAACCTTGACCGTCGTTCCCTGATTCAATTCAGAATAGACTTCGATCGAGCCTCCTGCCTGTTTGACGGCCCCATAAATCGTGGCCAATCCCAACCCGGTCCCCTTGCCTTTTTCCTTGGTGGTGAAGAAAGGTTCGAAGAGATGCCGTTTCACCTGCTCGCTCATGCCACAGCCGTTGTCGGAGATCGCCAGCATCACGTAATCACCCGCTTGAGCCTCCGGATGAAGCCGGCAGTATTCCTCGTCCAGCACGATCGTCGCGGTTTCCAGGAGGAGCTTACCGCCGGCCGGCATGGCGTCCCGCGCGTTCACCGCCAGGTTGACGATGATCTGCTCGACTTGGCCCGGATCGATTTTTACCGGCCAGAGATCAGCGGCCAGAACCGTGTGCAGCACAATATCCTCGCCGATCAACCGGATCAGCATTTTTTTCATGCGCGTCAGCACATCGTTCAAATTGAGCACCTTGGGCTCGACGATCTGCTTGCGCGAAAACGCCAGAAGCTGGCGGGTCAGATTGGCGGCGCTTTCGGCGGCCTTGTTCACGTCGCCCAGGGTTTCGTACAACGGATCGCTGGGATTCAAATCCATCATGGCCAGTTCAAGGTTACCCATGATGCCGGTGAGCAGATTGTTGAAATCGTGCGCGACGCCGCCGGCCAACCGCCCGATCGATTCCATTTTCTGGGCATGCATCAATTGTCCCTGCAATCTCATGCGGTCGGTGATATCCGTGAACATGGCGAAGGAGCCGAGAAATTTGCCGGTTTCATCCACCAGCGAAGACGCAGAAATGGTCACCCAAAGTTCCGAACCGTCCTGGCGCCGATAGCGTTGCTCGTATAGTTGATCGACGCCTTTCGTCCGCTCGCGCAGCTTTTCCAAATGGGCCTCGACATCCTCCGCGAATAAAAAGCAGGTGGGGGATTTTCCGATGATTTCACTGGCGGGATAACCCAGCATTGCCGCCATCTTTTGATTGACGTAGACCGTTTCCAGATTCGCGTTCAGACTCCAGATGCCTTCGTTGGAGGTCTCGACGATTTGCCGATATCGTTCTTCGCTCGCCCGGAGCGCCGCTTCGGAACGCTTGCGTTCAGTGATGTCGTGCATCACCGTCGCGATGATGCTTTGCGAATCGATTTTGGGAAAACCGGGGATGAAGACGCTGATGTCGGTCTGGATGATTTCGCCGGTCTGAAAGTTACGTAATTGTCCGTCCCCGTGCCACGATCCCGCCTCCAGCAAGGCTGGAATCACCTCTTGCGCCATCTGGATCTGGGCGTCCTCGGGAGCAAAATTGAAAATCGACAGATCGGTAATTGCCGCCTCCGGAGACAAACCGACCATCCGTCGGGCAGCCGGATTGAGAAACAGCGTTTTACCGTCCAGGGTGGCGATGCCGACAAACTCCAGGCTGTTTTCGATCAACGAACCCAGTTGCAGATGCGCCTGCTCGGCTTTCATCCGTTCGGTGATGTCGCGCGCCGCCACGTAGATCCGCCGGGTCGTCGGATCGAAGACGGAACGCCACTCAATCCACCGATAGGAGCCGTCTTGATGACGACAGCGATTGACGAAATCGTACGCCCGCTTTTTCCCGGCCAACTCGGCAAGCAAACCTCGCGTCGCTTCCAGGTCATCCGGATGAATAAAATCCAGGAAACTTCGCGCCAGAAGCTCCTGCCGGGAGTAACCCAGCACTTCCTCCCAGGCCGGATTGATTGCGTGAAACCAGCCGTCGGAGTCGGCGATGCCGAGCAAATCCAGCGTCAGGGAAAAGAATTGATTGAGTTCCTCTGTCTTTTCCCGAAGCGCCTTTTCCGACAACTTGGTTTGGGTGACGTCAATCAGCACTGCCAGCGAACGAAGGTATCGCCCTTCCGCATCGCGTTCGGCGATTGCCGAAAGCAGGATATCGACAATCTCGCCGTTTTTTTTTACGAATTGATAGGGCACATCCGCGCAAAACCCTTTTTCGCGGAATTCCGGCAAGACCTCGCTGGTCGCATAACGGCGAGAAGCTTCCGTCAGAAAATCGACCGACGGTCGGCCGATGACTTCTTCGCGCGTGTAACCCATTTTGGCCAACCAGGTGTCGCTGACGCTGACGATGCGGCCGTCGCGATCGATCGAATGCAACATGACCGGGCTTTGGTTGTAAAGCAACCGATAACGGGCCTCGCTCAACCGCAGCTCATCTTCGGCCTTTTTTCGTTGAGTGATATCCTTGGAAATGCAGATGACCGAATCGGCCGGCCCGCCTTCTTCCTTCCGCAACGGTTTGACGGTCGTGATGTAAAAGTGCGCCTCATCGCCGGCGATCACCTTCACGTCGATGACCTTGGTCTTGCCGGTTTGCAGCACTTCCCGGACCGCCGAAAAACGTTGTTCGGCTTCTTTTTCGGGGAAAACGTCCCAGATTCGCCGGCCGACAATCTCCCCGACGGGGCGGCGGACGCCGTCGGCAAACGCCTTGTTCACGTGGAAATAGCGGCCGTCGGCGTTGATCACGAACATCGGATCGCTGGAATCGTCGAGCAGGGAGCGGTATTTCATTTCGCTGGCCAGCACGGATTCGAGTTCCCCGCGGCAACGGGTCAGCAAGGCCTGCAATTCCTCATTTTCCCGCCGGAGCGCGGCCAATTCTTTCTGCCGTTCGCTGACGGTGTCCGGGTTCGCCATCGCATCGATCTCCCGAGAGAATAAGCCTGAATGGGTAACATAAGGCGACTGTTTTCACTTCACAACAACTCTTTTTATAAATCGTCGGACATACTTTTATCCGGCCGCGATTCGCGGAAAACAATAACAAAAAGTCCGAGAAATTAAAACCGGTTTTCCTTCCAAATTGCCGCTTTTCAGATGAAAAGGAATTCAAGTATACTGCGCCATTCAACACTGAAGGGAGCGGTCGATGAAAACAAGAATTACCGAACTATTCGGCATCCGGTACCCGATCTTGCTTTCCGGAATGAGCTTCGTCAGCGTACCCAAGCTGGTGGCGGCCGTTTCCAATGCGGGCGGGCTGGGTATTCTGGCTACCGGCACCTTGAACGCGCAACAAACCCGCGACTCGATCCGCGAAATCCGCGAGCTGACCGACAAACCGTTCGGCGCCAACGCCACGCTGTTGTTTCCCGGCGCGATCGAAAACGCGAAAATCCTGTTGGAAGCCAAAGTTCCGGTGATCAACTTCGCCCTGGGCAAAGGCGACTGGATCGCCAAGGAAGCCCACGGTTACGGCGGCAAGGTTATTGCCACGGTAGTCAATCCACGGCATGCCAAACGCGCCGAGGATTACGGCTGCGACGCGGTAATCGCGACGGGCCATGAGGCGGCCGCGCACGGCGCGCAACCGACCTCCCTGGTGCTGGTTCCCCGCCTGGTCAACGAGCTGAAAATCCCGGTCATCTCGGCCGGCGGTTACGCCAACGGGCGCGGCCTGGCGGCGGCCCTGGCGCTGGGCGCGGAAGGCATCGCGATGGGCAGCCGTTTCGGCAATACCGTCGAGAGCCCGGTCCACGAAAAAACCAAGCAACTGACCGTGCAAAAAGACATCACCGACACGCTTTATTCCGACCGCTTCGACGGCATGGACGCCCGGGTGATGGACACGCCGGGGGCGCGTAAGGCCCTGCGGCAACGGGTCGGCCTGTGGACGGCGTTCGTCAATTCCTTCGCGATCGCCAAGGAAATGCAGACCCCCTACTACAAGCTGCTGCTCCAAACCATGAAAGCCGGCCTCAAGCAGACCCTGGTGCTGATGTACCTCGCCAAGGGGTTCCGCAACTTCCGGCTGTCGATGGTGGAAGGCGACACGGACGAAGGCGTCTACCCGATCGGCCAGGCCATGGGTTTGATCAAGGATTGCCCGACGGTCGCCGAACTGATGGAGCGCATCATTGCCGAGGCCAAGCAGGCGCAAGCGCGGCTGAACGATATTCTGGCCTGAGCGAAATCGTTAAATAGCAAAGGCGGAGGGCAACATCCTCCGCCTTTTTTTCATCCGCGTGACGACCTACATCATCAGTTGGCCGCTTTCGATATACACGACATCCTCTTTTTCCATGAGTTCCAGGATGTGCTTGTTCATCCGCCGTTTCATCTCGGCGAAAATCGGCCGCTGTTTGGTGAAAGTCCGCGCGAAGGCCAGCGCCTCTTTTTGCAACTCGTCGTTATCGGCGCAGGCCTTGACGATGATGTTCGCCGCCGCCAATTCCGCCGCGCCGGCCCGTTTGCCGGTCAACACCAGTTCGATGAATTTGTGCGCCGGCATGATTTTTTGCAGCATAGCCTGCATCGCGGGCAGCAAGGGGATGTTGATGTCCACCTCGGGCATACAGAAGAAACCGCGATCGGCTTTCATGAACCGGAAATCGCAGGCCGCCGCCATGATCGAACCGTCGCCGAAAGTATGGCCGTTGATCGCCGCAATCACCGGCATGGGGAAGAGCAGGATGCGGGTGAACATGCGGTTGAGGTCGTACATGAAGGTTTTGATGGCCGGGAAATCCTGCTGGGCTGCCACGCCCATGATCCAGGCCAGGTCGATGCCGAGTGACCAGTTCTTCGGATCGCCGGAAGTCAGGACCATCGCGGTGACGGCGGAGTCTTTTTCGATTTCATCCATCGTCTGCAAGATTGCGGCGAGAAAGTCCGGGTTGTGACGGTTTTCGCCGTTGGTCATGGTGACGATCGCCACGGTTCCGTCTTTTTTCCATTCCATCACGGGCATCGGCCTCTCCTCCTCGCCTGAACGCAGGCGGCAATGTTGTCTGTCGGTTGCACGCGATTCAAGGTCGGGTTTGCGCCTAATCTAATGGAGAGAGCGGCCGGTTTCAATCGGCGGCGGCTTTCCCGTCGCCGCCGCGTCCGGGTTACTTCGCCGGTTGCACCAATGCGCCGTAAAGGATCAGATCGCGCAAAATCGCCGGCATATTTTCCTGGGAGATAAAGGTCGGTTCCATCAAACAGCGCGCCATGAAGGAGAAGAGCACCCCGTGGAAAAACTCGACGAAGGTCTCCAAGTTCAAACCGGGGCGGAGTTGTTCCGCCCCGAACGCCCGCCGAAAGATCTCGACTTCCATTTGGTGAATTTCGCAGTCGATACCGTGCACGTCCAGGAATTCCTCCACGCCTTCGTTGGACGAGATCAATCGGACCAACATGCGGATCAAATCCGGCGTGTCGCGAATCACCGTCATCGAGCTTTTGATGCTTTCCTCGATCAATTCGGGCAAGGTCAGGCTCTGTTTCGCAATCTCCTCGACTGTCTTGCGATGGAACGTCAGCGCGTCGTCGACGATCTGCCGAAACAACGTTTCCTTGCCGTTGAAATAGTGGTAGATGGCCGGTTTGGAGATGCCGACCTCGCGCGCGATATCCTCCATGCTCGTCTGGCGATATCCCTCGACCGCGAAGAGGCGCAGCGCGACTTTCAGAATCTGCTCACGAGTGCTGATCGAACCATTGTTTTCTGTCATTTTTTTTTCACTCCGTTTCCTGCGCCCCGGCCGGCAGGCGATGGCCAAACAGCTTATTTTGCAGATCATCGAGGTACGAATAGACCACCGGGATGACCACCAAGGTCAGCAAGGTCGAGGTGATGAGGCCGCCGATCACGGCCGTGGCCATCGGCGCCCGGATTTCCGAGCCCTTTGAAAACGCCAGGGCGACGGGCATCATGCCGAAAATCATGGCGAAGGTCGTCATCAGAATCGGCCGCAACCGCACCCCGCCCGCGGCGACGAGCGCTTCCTTGCGTTCCATGCCCGCGGCGATGTTCTGGTTGGCGCGGTCGACGAGCAAAATCGCGTTTTTCGTCACCAGGCCCATCAGCATGATCACGCCGATCATCGAGATGATCGACAAGGTGTAACCACTGATCAACAGGGCGCTGAACGCGCCGATCACCGAGAACGGCAGAGCGAACATGATGGTGAACGGGTGGATGAAGCTCTCGAATTGCATCGCCAAAATGATGTAGACCAGGATGATCGCCAGGAGCAACGCATTGAGCATGCTTTTCATGCTGTCCTGCATGTATTCGACTTCGCCCTCGAAACCCGAGGTAAAACCCGCCGGCACTTCCTTGGCGGCGATTTCCTCGACGATTTTCTGGGCATTACCCAGAGCGAGATTTTGCAGATTGGAGTAGATGGTCACCTCGCGTTGGCGCGCTTGGCGGTTGATCTGGGTCGGGCCTTTTCCCGGTTCGAGAGTCACCAGGTCGGCCAGGCCGATCAGTTGTCCCATTGCGTTGCGCACTTTGATCAGGTCGAGGTCGGCGATCGATTGCCGCTTTTCAGGCGCCAACCAGACGCGGATATCGTAGCGGTCCTCGCCCTGGGCCATCTCGCCCACCTTGGCCGAGGAAACCAGGTTGCGCACCACCAGCGCCACTTGCGCGGGTTTGACCCCCAGTTGCGAGGCCTTTTCGCGATTCACCCGAATGCGCAGCTCATCCTTGCCGGCGCGCACCGTCGAATCGATATCCACGAAGCCCGGATTGGTTTTGAGCTTCTCCATGATCCGAGTCGCCGCCGCTTCCATCAGCGGCAAGTCGTCGCCCCGGATCTGGAATTGGATCGGTTCGGCGCGGCCACTGCCCATTTCCTCGGCGCGAGTGACGGAAATAATGGCACCGGAGAAGCCGGCCAGGCGCTGCCGCGCCAAGCGCATGATTTCCTTCTGGCTGATATCGCGCTCATCGACCGATTTCAATTTCAGGTACATTGTTCCTTGATTCACTTTTTCCTGGGCGCCGCCGCCGACCGCGGTCGTAATCAGTTCAACGCCCGGCAGTTGCCGCGCGATCTGTTCGACCATGGCGCAAATCATGCTGGTGTGTTCCAGGGAGCTTCCGGGAGGCGTTTCCACCCCGATCTGAAACCGTTCCTCGTCCTGATCCGGCATGAATTCGCCGGGCACCAGACTCGCGGCGAAAAAGGACAGGATCAGCAGGACGGTGGCGATTCCCATGACCTTGAGCCGATGGTCCAACGCCCAACCGATCAACCGCCGGTAACTCATATCCAACCAGGCCAGTAACCGTTCAATGGCCAGGAAAAACTTTCCGTGACTGGCCGTATGGCGCACGAACCGTGAGGAAAGCATCGGGGTCAGCGTGAAGCTGACGAACAGGGAGATCATCACCGCGGCGGCGACCGTGACACCGAATTGGTACATGATCCGGCCGACGATGCCTTCCATGAACGAAACCGGGATGAACACCGCCACGAGGGTAAAGGTGGTAGCCATGACCGCGAGGCCGATTTCCGCCGTCGCCGTCCGCGCGGCGGTCATCGCTTTTTCGCCCTGCTCGACGTGCCGGAAAATATTTTCAATGACGACGATGGCGTCGTCGATGACGATACCGACCGAGAGCGACAAGCCCAGCATGGTCATGTAGTTGAAGGAGAATTTGAACAGCTGGAAGATCGCAAAGGTGCCGACGATCGAAACCGGGATGGCGACGGCGGAGATCATCGTCATTTGCCGGTTCCGCAGAAACAAGCCGATGATCAACACGGCGAGAATCGCGCCGTACAACAAATCGAAGACTGAATCGTTGATGGCTTCGCGGATGAACTTCGAGTTGTCGCTGACCAGATCCACCTTAACACCTTGCGGAATGCGCGGCCCCAGGGCGGCGACCGCTTTTTTTACGCCTTCGGCTGTCGCCACCAGGTTGGTGCCCGACTGCTTGACGATCTGCACCAGGACCGCGGGATGGCCGTCGGTCGTGGCCGCCGAGCGCGCTTCCTTTTCGGTATCGACGACCTTCGCCACGTCGCGGACGAAAATCGGCGCATCGTTGATGCGCACGATTTCGATTTCACCGATCTCGCGCGGATCGCGGATCTGGTTGTCGACGCGCAACGAAAGTTCGCGCGACTGCCGGTCGACCCGGCCGCCGGGCAATTCGATGTTTTCGGCGGCCAACGCGCCCATCAGATCGTCGATCGACAGATTGGCGGCCGCCAGCGCGTTGGGGTCGATTTGCAAATGAATTTCACGCGGCCGATCGCCGATCAAATTGACCTGGCCGACCCCCGACACTTTCTGGATGTTGTCTTTCAACACCTTGTCGGCGAACCGCGTCAGGGCGACGTTGCTCATGTCCGGCGGGCCCGAAATGCTGTAGGACAGGATCGGAATGGCGCCCATGTCGAACTTCTGAACGAGCGGTTCCTCGATGTCGTCGGGCAGGTCGTTACGGACCGACGCTACCTTGTCGCGCACATCTTGCAAGGCCCGGTCCACTGGCACATCCAGTTTGAACTGAATGGCGACCTGACTGACGCTTTCGCTCGAATACGAGATCAGCTTGTCGATATCGGGCAGCGAGTTGACCGCTTCCTCGATTTTGCGCGAGACCTTTTCCTCGACGGCGGTCGGATCCGCGCCGGGATAGACGGTCACGATCGTGACGACGGGGAACTCGACATTCGGCATCATCTCGATCGGCAGCTTGTTGTAGGCATTGAGGCCGAAGACCAGGATCGCCACGATCAACATCGTCGCGAAAACCGGTCGGGCGATGGAGACATTGGCCAGTTTCATTATTTGGTCTCCTCGGCGGATTTGCCGGCTTCAGGAGTCGCCTCGGATTCCTTGGCGCCGCCGACGATGATCGCCTGGCCGTCACGCACCATGCTTGCCTCGGCGATCACCCGGTCGCCGGGTTTGACGCCGTTTTCGACGATGAACTCGCTGTGATCGGCGAGGAATTTTCCGGTCAGTTCGGTCCGCGCCGCCTTGTTTCCTTCGGCGAGATAGGCCGACCAGGAGCCGTCCGCTTCCGTGCGGATCGAGCTGGCGGGCAGCAGGATTTTGCCCTTCAACGCCGAGGGCATGATCCGCGCCTCGAAAAAGACACCGCCGGGCACGGCATCGGGGCCGGTGTTATCCAGCCAGGCGATGGCCGTGCGGGTGTGCGTGGCGGCGTCGACGGAATCGGTCAGCACTTCGATTTTCGTCGTCAGGTGTTTTTCATTCGACGGCAGGTAAACCTCGATCTCGTCGCCCGGCGACAGGAATGCCGCCCGCACTTCCGACAACTTGAGCGTCAGGCGCAGGCGTGAATTGTCGACCATCACCAAAAGCACCGGATGCGTCATCGCATCGACGTAACCGCCCAGATTGACCATTCGCATCGTCACCTGGCCGTCGTACGGCGCGCGGATCACCGCGTCGCCGAGCGCATTCTTCGCCAGTTTCCAGGCCGCT